>CAMOVR010000009.1 GCA_946627565.1 uncultured Clostridia bacterium | reverse complement strand
TACTTGATAATAGCTCTCAGTGACTGTTCATTATTATAAAACTGCGGAGCATATTGCTCCATTCTGATCTCATCCATAGCAGATGCAACTTCTGCTTCGCGGGCAGCGAATGTATCTTCCAGGAGTTTCTGTGAGCGCCTGATAAGCCTCATCCATCCAGTATTGACATCCGTCTATAACAGGAACTGTCTGAATTCTATTCGTACCTCCTCATTTGGAATCCGAACCATTTTTTCTGCTTCATCATATGACAGATATCCCAGATGAATGAGCAGCGTCAGAACGTCATCAGCGCTTTTAAAGGAATCAAAATTGTTCTGAAAATACTCCACATGAACAGGTACTCTATCCCCTGCAATCAACCTGGCGACGGTTTCCTGCAGTCCACTGAAATCCAGGTTAATGTAGGACTTCAGAGATTCTGCAGCAGATGTTTTTCTCCAATATGACCTGCACTTTCCTGATTTCAGGGCTTTCATCACTGAGAATGGATTGTATACAGATCCAACTACAGGAAGTTTATACCCATCATACCATGCTTTGATTTCCTCAAAATCCACATCATATGCTCTGCATCGTGCCTTCACTTCATCTTCTGTAAATCCCACAAATTCCGCAAACTCCAGGGGATCCAGCATGGATGATTCATCAAAGGCAGAAATTGCCGACTGAGTCCCATCCTTTTTTATCGGCAGAATCCCAGTCATATATGCTGCTGCCACAACTTCTGGCGTAAAATTTAAATTTTTAAACCATCCCCGCAGAAGAGTCAGGTATGCCGCCTGTGCATCCGGATCGTCCTTGGCTTCACGCATCACAGCATCCCATTCGTCAATGATGAAGACAAAAGGTTTTCCTTCCTTCTGATGTACAATTCGTGTAAGAAAATCACAGAGTGTGTCTCCTTCATGCGGCTGAAAACCACTTTCCACCAGGTCTTTCCAGAGTGCCTTTTCAATTCTGTCAGGTATACTTTTCATGGGGCCCAGGTGTGCCCTGACCTCAGAGATAAATCCCGCTATATCCAGGCAAATCACATTGTAGTGATTCAGGTGCTGCCTGTAGCCTTCTGACTGTGCAACAAGCATATGATCAAATAGCTCATGAGAATCACAGGAACAGTCATAATATGCCATCAGCATCTGTGCAGCATAGGATTTTCCGAAACGTCGCGGTCTGCTGACACAAACAAGAGAATCATCTCCGCCTATTTTCTGATTCAACTTGCTGATCAAGTTGGTTTTATCCACATAATTGCTTCCACATATCCGCCTGAAGGCCTTATTGCCAGGGTTCACATACCTTCCCATTTTACGTATCCTTTCCTGGCTTTTCACACTGCCAATCATGTTTCACTTTTACAAACAATTATACGAAGCAGCACACAAAACCTCAGGCATCATGGTATCTCCAGTTTCTTTTTCTATTCCAGCATTTCTTTTCCAGCCTTCATATTCCTGATAACAACAGCCGCTTCTCCCTGTCCGGGCGAAACGGCCGTTGTTTTCTTAAAAATCAGGCTCTGTCCGCACCCACCGCTGCCAGAAACTGCTTGGCAATATACATACAGCCAATCTGGTTGGGATGGATCCGGTCCCATGCGATATGGCATGGATGCATATGCTCAAACAGCCTGTCCCAGGCCGCCTGCAGGTCCACAAAGGTACATCCGTACGTATCTGCCAGTTCCTTCACCATGCAGCCATACGCATCCATGCATTTCCGCATGGGATCTTCGCGGTTGGGCTCCATGAAGTAGGGCGTCATAAGAATCATTCCCTTCACGGAAGGGAGGGTATCCTCAATCAGCTTCGCATACGTTTTTCTGTATTCGTCAGGCAGCACATGGGTTTCCGGCATCTGGGGACTGTCAAACTGGCGCCACACATCGTTGATGCCGATCAGCACACTCACCCAGTCCGGTTTATGGGCCAGCACATCGCTCTCCCATCTCTCAGCCAGGTCCCGGACCGTGTTGCCGCTGACACCCATGTTGATCAGCCTCAGATGCAGTTCGGGATACATGCAGCTGAGCAGAGCGGAGGCATTTGCCACATAGCTGGTGCCCCAGGCGTTGAACAGACCCTCCCCCACAGGTCTTGCCCTTTCGTAGTCGGAAATGGAGTCTCCGATGAACAGGACCGTGTCCTTTTCTCCAAACAGCATACCGGTCCTCCTGCCTTATCCGGCAAATGCACGGAACACAGCTTCCGCCATGCTCTTTTCATCCCTGGCGCACACGTCCCTGTGGATGACCGGCATTTCACGGAGCCGTGCCACCTGATCCGGCACAGGAATCCCGGAGAGGGACTGAAGAATATCGCTGCAGGCAAAGGCATCCAGATTCCGGACCGCTTCCCTGCCCTGAATGGCCGCCACCACATCGGGTGCGAACTTATAGGGACTGGCCGTGGACACGATAACCGCGGTCCGCTCATCCCCCGTCCTGCCCATGTAGTCTCTGAGAACACGGCTGGCTACGGCCGTATGGGGATCCATGAGATAACCGGTGTGCTGGAAGACATCCCGGATTTCCTCTGAGGTGGCCCTGTCATCCGCACAGCCTGCAGCAAACATGGAGGCAAGCCATTCCCTGCGCTGGTCCCCGACACAATAGCTTCCGCTTTCCTTGAGCTGTTTCATCCATACACTCACCAGGCTGCCGTCCCGGTCCGCCGAATCAAAGAGCAGGCGTTCCAGATTGGAGGATACCAGAATATCCATGGAGGGGCTCATGGTCTTGTAGAACATGCGGCGCACGTCGTAGGTGCCGGAAGCAAAGAAGTCCGTGAGCACATCGTTGCGGTTGCTGGCGCAGATGAGCTTGTTCACCGGCAGGCCCATGTTTCTGGCATAATAGCCGGCCAGGATATCGCCAAAGTTGCCCGTGGGCACCACGAAGTTGATGCTGTCCCCCGGGGTGATGGCCCCCGTTGCCAGCAGGTCGGCGTACGCGCTGAAATAGTAGATGATCTGGGGAACCAGACGGCCGAAGTTGATGCTGTTGGCAGAGGAAAGCACACGGCCCTCTGCATGCATGCGCTGTACAAAGCTCTCGGAACCGAAAAGGTTTTTGACGCCGGTCTGGGCATCGTCAAAATTTCCCTCCACGGCGATGACATGCGTGTTGTTCCCGTCGGTGGTGGTCATCTGCAGGCGCTGAATATCACTGACACCGTCTGAGGGGTAGAATACCGTACAGCTGGTCCCCTCCACGTTGCGGAATCCTTCCAGTGCCGCTTTGCCCGTATCACCGCTGGTAGCCACCAGGATGGCAATCTCCCGGTCTTCCCCGTTCATCTTGGCAGCCTTGCGCATCAGATGCGGCAGCAGCTGCAGGGCCATATCCTTAAAGGCCAGAGTGGGCCCATGGAATAGTTCCAGCGCATAGACATTGTCGGCGAGCTTCTTCATGGGCGCTATGGCCGGATCATTGAAATGCCCGCCGCCGTATGCCGCCCTGACGCTTTCCGCCACATCCTTCGGTTTATAATCCTCCAGATAGGCATTGAGAACGCGAATGGCACGCTCCTCATAGCTCATGCCGATCATGTCCGTCAGGTCCCTGACGGAAAAGAGCGGGTACATGGCCGGAACATACAGGCCGCCGTCGCTTGCGATACCTGCCAGAATGGCCTGGGATGCTGTTACACACACGTTACCCCGCGTGGAAAAATATGACATGGTATCTCCCCTCCTCTGAAGGATGATATGGTGACTGTAAGAATGATTCCTTATATGCAAAGTGGGACAGCAGCTTTCGCCACCATCCCACACGCCCTCCTATGAGGGATCAGATGACATACTTCCTCATGAACTCGGGCAGTTTTTCCGGATCTTCGCTGACAGACAGTACAAAGTTCACGGAATGCTTGCTGCACAGTTCTTCCATGGACTCAAACAGCCAGGATGCTTCGTTCAGGTCGGTCTTGCAGAGCTTCTTGAAAGCGTCGATGAAGATGTAGCCTACATCGAAGTTCTGGCTCAGCATGCCGCTGAGGAAACCGATGAACATCTCAGGGGTGTGTACATGATAATCGCCGGCATTGATAAATCTGACCTTATGGTCAATATCAAACATATAACGGTTGTCATCATCAAGGAAGATTACATCGCTGGTGCCCTCGTGGGCGGTGGCATTGGTCATGTCAATCAGGCGCTTGGTTTTTCCAGAGCCTTTCAGGCCGGCAATGATCTGAATCATGGGAAACGTCCTCCTCGCATTTTGTGGTGTCCCTGGCATCATTATATACGATTTTCAGATGGCCTGCAATCCCATTTTTCCCTTGTATTTTCCATGCTTTTTCCGCTTCCGACAGGCAAGATTGCATTACTTCAGGCGTTTGTCCAGTCTGGCTGCAAGCCAAGTGCCAAAGGACTGGATCACCTGGGTGATAAGCACCAGCACAATCACCGCCAGATACAGCACCGCATAACGGTAACGCTGGTAACCGTAGGCCAGGGCCAGCTTGCCCAGACCGCCGCCGCCCACGGCACCGGACATGGCGGTATACCCCATGATGGTGGTGATGGCCAGGGTAAAGTTGGTCACCAGGCTGGGAACGCTTTCCGGCAGCATCACATGCAGCACAATCTGCATGGGGGTTGCGCCCATGGACTGGGCCGTTTCAATGATGTTGGGGTTGATTTCCCTCAGGCTGCTCTCCACAAGGCGGGCAATGAAGGGGAAGGCGGCCACCGTAAGGGGCACGATGGAGGCCACGGTGCCCACGGACGTACCGACAATCACGCGGGTCAGGGGAATGATCATCACCATGAGGATGATAAAGGGCACGGACCTGAGCAGGTTGATCAGCACGTTCAGGAAACTCATGACAGGCCTTGGCAGCGGGCGTACGCCCTTCTGTTCCCCGGTAACCAGCAGGACCCCCAGGGGCAGTCCGATGATGATGGCAAAAAGGGTGGCCAGCAGGGTGGAATAGAGGGTTTCCCATACAGCAAAGGGGAACTCCGTGAGAAGACAGTTCCAGGCTTCCTGCAGCCGCTCCGGGGTAAACGCATTGGCAAAGTTCATACATCTGCCTCCTTTGCTGCATACTCAGCTTCCACCTGAACCATGACATCCGGCACAGCGCTCAGGTATGCAATGGCCTTTGCCAGCTCTTCCGGTCCGCCGGGGATATCCAGCAGAATGTAGCCGTAGGCCCGGTCCCCCACCGAGCGGGTGGAGGCGCCCAGGATGCTGGCAAGGATGCCGCAGTCCACGGCCATCTTTGCAATCATGGGTTCCCTGGAGGCGATGGCGCCGTTGTAGATCACCCGGATGCGCTGGCCGCCCTCCGGGAAGATGGCGCTTTCCCCGTTGCTTTCGGGATAAATCAGATTCCGGGTGGCATTGGCCCTGGGGTTGGAGAAGACCTCGCTGACTTCCCCTTCCTCCACCACCGAGCCGTTTTCCAGGATTGCCACGCGGCTGCAGATTTCCTGCACCACGCTCATCTGGTGGGTGATGACGATGACCGTGATCCCCATCTTCCGGTTGATGTCCCGGATCAGTTCAAGAATGGCATGGGTGGTTTTGGGGTCCAGGGCGGAGGTGGCCTCGTCGCACAGGAGCACGTCAGGCTCCGTGGCCAGGGCTCTGGCAATGGCCACACGCTGCTGCTGTCCGCCGGAGAGCTGGGCCGGATAGGCATTGGCCTTGTCCGGGAGACCAACCAGGGCCAGCAGTTCCCTGCCCTTTTTTTCGGCTGTTTTCCGGTCCACGCCGCTCAGACGCAGAGGCAGGGTCACATTCTTAAGGCACGTACGCTGCATAAGCAGGTTAAAGCCCTGGAAGATCATGGTGATCTTGCGGCGCATCTGCCGCAGTTCCTTTATGGACATGCCTGCCATGTCCCTGCCGTCCATCAGGACGCTTCCCTCCGTGGGACGCTCCAGCATATTGATGCAGCGCACCAGGGTACTCTTTCCTGCGCCGCTCATGCCGATGATCCCGTATATATCCCCGTTCTGAATCGTCAGATTGATATGCTTCAGTGCTTCCACCTGTCCGTCGCCTGTCATAAATGTCTTTGACAGGTTCCTCAGCTCAATCATACGGGCCCCTCCAATCTTTGATGCCAGCACATTATACCCGATTCTTTTCCGCCTGTAAAAACAAATCGGGCAGGCGGAACATGCCGCCTGCCCGCTGTTATGGATTCTTACTCTCCAAGGCCCAGGGCGGCCAGATCAGCCTGTCTGCCCGCATAGAGGCCCATGGGTTCCACATGGACGCCCGCGATGCTCACCAGGCTGGTGCCGTTCTGAGCATTGAAATCGTCCTGATAGGGCACATGAGCGAAGAAGTTGGCGAAGGCATCGCCGTCGTTGACCATGGTGTTGGGGGTCACATAGTCATCCACGATGGTGATTTCCAGGGTGATGTTCTTTTCAGCCAGGATCTTCTTGGCGATTTCCAGCACGTAGGAATGAGGATCCAGGGTGCAGATCACCTTGATGGTCTTGCCGGAGAGGGCATCATAGTCCACATCCTCAGCATAGCCGTCTGTGGGGTTTTCCACCACGGAGATGGCATTGCCTTCATACTTGTTGAAATAGTCCACGACTTCCTGGCTCAGCACAGCGGCAGCCAATGCCTTGGCCTCAGGCGTTTCCGCATTTTCTGCATTGACGCTGACCACGTTGACATAGGGGGATTCGGCGTTCTCGTAGAGCAGAGCCTTGTCAAGCTCGGCAGCCAGAGCGTAGTTGCCGTTGATGATGCCGTAGTCCACGTCCGGAAGAACGTTGGGCACCATGGCAGCTTCCACTTCCTGGAACTGGATGTTCAGGGGATTTTCCACGATATCGGCCACCGTGGCGGTGATGCCGGCATCCTCATTGAGCTTCAGCAGACCCTGGGCCTGCAGCAGCAGAAGGGCACGGCCTTCATTGGTGGCATCGTTGGGAACGGCAATGACCAGCCCGTCAGCAAAAGCAGAGACGGCCGTCAGGGCCAGGATGGCAGTCAGTACGAGAGCAAGCAGTTTCTTCATACTTATTTCTCCTTTTTACAGATCCGGAATCATCCGGTTTATTTATCCCAAGGCCGGAAACCGGCCCAAGATACAAAGCAGCAGGTGGATTTACAGCAAAAAGAAAGAGGATCCCTCGAAGGCATCCTCCAGATATGCTGATCCGATTCAATCGTCTCTGGGAGATTCCGCCGAGTCATGGGCACAGCAAAACATGCACATGTGCCACATGCGCATTTCCATGGCGGAGCGGATATACGATACGTACGTCATGCCCATAACTCCTTTCTTTCAATCGTCCCGATGAAGATTGATAAAAAAATAGCAGAGATGCCCTCCCCTGTCAACCCGTATGCGGCCCATTTCAGGCTTCAGGCTGTTTTTCAAATGTTTTTTTGATTTTATGTTGCAGCTCTTTGCTAAAATGTGTCATAGAAAATAAATAATATGTCACTCTCTTGATTCTTTGTGTCACTTGCGATAGAATCTCCCGGTGCATCCCATCCCAAAGGGGATCATGAGGTGATTGTATTCCATGATGTTCCGTAATCGTTTTTTATGCGGCCTGTCCTCAAGGCGCATATGGGCATGTATCCTTGCCCTGCAGATGGTTTTCCCCGCCCTGCCGGTCCTGAGCGAAGAAGCCGGGGCACCGGAGGGCAGCAGTGATCTGATCATTACTGATGAGGAAGCCCGTCCCCTTACCCTGTCCGACATGGGTCCCGACGTCAAGGAGCTCCAGACCCATTTATCCGAAATCGGCTACTATACCGCGTCTGTCACCGGCCGCTACGGCGAAGCCACCCAGGAAGCCGTGGCAGCTTTCCAGAAGGATTTCGGCCTGCCTGAAACCGGGGACGCGGACGCTGCCACTCTGGCCCTGATCTTTGCAACCCTTTACCGGCCTCTGCGCCTGGGCTCCTCAGGCGCAGATGTCACCCGCCTTCAGACCAGGCTCACGGTGCTTGGCTACTTTACCGGCAAGATTTCCGGCACGTACCTTGATTCCACCCAGGAAGCCGTGGCTGCCTTCCAGGCCAAGATGGGCCTTACCCCGGACGGACAGGCCAGCCAGGATGTCCAGGCCCTGGTGTATTCCCCGGACGCCCGGTCCCGCACCGGCGCCGCCGTGGTGACCCCCGAGCCGGAACTGGACGATGACATCGTAAACGGCGACAACCCGGATGCCCTGCCCACTGTCAAGTACACCCGGAGGTACGCCTACGGCTCCTCCGGCAAGAATGTCAAGCAGATCCAGCAGCGCCTGACGGACCTGGGCTACTATGACGGCCCCGTCTCCGGCAACTTCCAGGGCAACACCCGCAACGCCGTCAAGGCTTTCCAGACCCAGAACGGACTGAAAGTGGACGGCATTGTGGGCGAACAGACCTGGAACCGTCTGTTCAATACCGCAGACATTGTGCTCCCCGGGGATACCCCCGCCCCCCAGGCCACCGCGGAACCTGTTCCCTTCCATCTGGTGGTGGATGTCACCAACCAGGTGGTGACGGTTTATTCCCGGGATGCCCAGGGCGAATACACCGTTGTGGTCCGTCAGATGGTCTGCTCCTCCGGCACCACAAAAAATCCCAGCGACATCGGCGATTTTGTCTTAAACGGCCACAAAGCCCGCTGGTGCTTCTTCCCCACCTGGGGAGACTATGCCCAGTACTGGACCCAGATCACTTCCTCCATTGCCTTCCATTCCGTCATCTATGCCCGGGTGGATACCATGTCCCTTTCCCTCAAGAGCTACTACAGGCTCGGAAAGCGGGCTTCCCACGGCTGTATACGCCTGCTGGTGGACGATGCCAAGTGGATCTACGAAAACGTGGGCAAGGGCACGGTGGTCACCATCACCGACAAGCTGCCGGAGGATCCGGAACTGCAGGCTTCCGTTGCCAAGCCTGAACTGAACAGGAAAAACATGCTGCCGGTGGAGACACCCCAGCCCACGGCCGAGCCCATCTACATCTCCGGTGCGGAGCCGCCCCTGCCCCTTGCGAAACTTCAGCGCAACGATTCCTCCGAAGCCGTCTACTGGCTTCAGAAGAAGCTGACAGAACTGGGCTACTACAGCGGCAAGTGCTCCGGCACCTATCTTGCAGGCACCATCGCCGCAGTGCGGGCCTTCCAGAAGGACAACGGCCTTAAGCAGACCGGCACGGCAGATGTGGCTACCCTGACCAAACTCTATGAACAGGAACTGGCAACGCCGGATCCCATGATCTCCATCCCCACCCCGGCACCGGAGAGCAGTGTCCCGGCACAACCGGAAGCTGCGGCCGCTCCGGAAGCCACAGCAGCTCCGGAACCTACGGCCGCTCCGCCGACTGCCACACCGCACATGCCCACCATTACCCTTCAGACATCTTCTCCCAACTGAAACGAATTTTAAAAATCCCGGGCCCGTAATAGACCCGGGATTTTTTATATGCCGTAAAACGTATTATCTGCTGAGGATGCACACGGCAGCGGCAATGCCCGCCTCATGGGTGAGGCTCAGGGAAAGCGTTCCCCCATCCAGCCGTCTTTCCGCCTCACCGTGCAGGCAGTACAGGGGCCTGCCCTCCGGATCGTGGAGGACCTCCACCTCCGTCATGGGCAGCACGATCCCGCAGCCCAGCGCCTTCAGGCATGCCTCCTTGGCCGCCCACATGGCGGCATAGGAAGAAGGGGCCATCTTTCCCCGGCTCATGGCATATGCCTGTTCCTGCTTCGTAAACACGCGGGCCACAAAGCCCGGCCGCCTGACGTTCTCCTCCATGCGCCGGATCTCACACAGGTCAAGGCCCACACCCTTCACTTCAGACATAGCCCATCACTCCCCTGACGGATACATCCCCGGCCAGCACGCGCCGGACTGTGCCTGTCTCATCCTTTACCAGAAGGGCGCCGTCCGGATCCATGTCCAGGGCTTCCCCGGTAAAGGTAAAGGACGTGCCCACCACCCTGACCGGATTTCCAAGGGTGCAGCTCTTTTCCCGGTACATTTCCATCAGGGCACCCATCCCCTTCCGGCTGAGAAGGGAAACCTGCTGCTCCATCTCCAGAAGATAGCCGCACAGGATGTCCCGCCTCAGGGGCGGCACGCCGCGGTCCTCAAGGCAGCCTGCGGAAGAAGCCAGGGAAGGCGGCACAGCGCCCTTTCGGACGTTCAGCCCGATGCCGATGACCACATATTCCATGGTATCCATGTCGCAGCTGACTTCGTTGAGAATCCCGGCAATCTTTTTCCCGTCCCTGACCAGGTCATTGGGCCACTTGATCCTGACCCCGTCCACCCCCAGGTTCTCCAGGGCCCGGGCCATGGCCAGGGCGGCAGAAAAGGTCAGGGCGGGGGCCTGGTCCGGGGGCAGGCCGGGCCGGAGCAGCAGGGACTGCCACAGCCCCACACCGGGTTCTGAAACCCAGGTCCTGCCCAGACGGCCTTTTCCGGCAGTCTGCTGCTCGCACAGGGCCAGACTTCCGTCCTCCGCCCCGGACAGCGCCATCTTCTTTACGCTCTGGTTGGTGGATTCCAGTGTCTCCTCAAACAGAACCTGAGCCTTCCCGTACCGGCGCGTTTTCAGTTTCCCCTGCCACAGAACCGGGTCCAGCCGGTCCCCTGCCTCAAGAACATAACCGCGCTTTCCCATGCTCCTTATGTCCCATCCGTCTTCCCGCAGGGCCTCGATCTTTTTCCATACCGCCGTGCGGGTCATGCCCAGCTGCGCGCTCATCCATTCCCCGGTTTTGGCTTCACCGGAAGAGAGCATTTCAAGGATCTTTTCCATATGCCTTACTTATCCTCACTGGAGGCGGACTTTTTCTTCCCGGTGTCTTTTCCGCCCGGCGCCCTGCCTGTTTTGACGGTAAACGCATTGCCGCACTTTGGGCAGTGCATCTCCTTTTCCCCCTGTCCCCTGCCGGCCCTGAGCAGGGTCCTGCACTGGGGGCACCTGAAATATATGTACTGTTTTCTCAGCTTCAGGCGCAGAAAAAACTGACGGAGTTTTGTCTTCAGGTTCACCAGCCAGTTCACGAATTTTGTATTCTCCGCCTGCCTGGCATAGCTCTTTTTGGAAAAGATGCGGAAAAGCACAAACACATAGATGGCTACGCTGAGCAGCAGAAACAGGCTCAGTCCCGTCAGGGATGCCAGGAGCTGCAGAAGCAGACTGGCCATGAGGGCCACCAGGGCAATCTGGTCCACACCGTTGCGCCCATAAAGCCATCCGCGGATTCTGTACAGAAGCTGTTTCCAAAAGGACATCTTCATTACTCTCCTTCAGGTCAGTCCATTTTCCTGGCCTTTGATTCTTTCCGTCTGCATTTCTGTTTGTATGTCTTCAAGCAGAGATTTTCCGGAAACCTGAGTATCCCACAGCATTGTGAACTGTTTATGACACTTCTCCTGCAGTATACGCCCGGGCAATGAAAAAGCAACCTTTTCCCGTCTCCGGCCGGCTGGTACCTGAAAAAGCACAGATGCTTCAGACCCCGCGCCTGCTTGAATTCACACCTTCGGTGTATTATCATGCCAGAGCATGCATATTTGCAATGCCACACCACGGAGGCTTATATGATCAATCCGCGCAACCTGATTGCAGCCATAGAAGAGCAGGTATGCCGCGTCATCATCGGCAAGGAACCTGCCATTGAACTGGCCCTGATCGCCCTGATCTGCCGGGGCCACGTCCTGATTGAGGATGTGCCCGGTGTCGGAAAAACCACCCTGGCCAGCGCCCTGGCGCGCTCCCTGTCCTGTTCTTTCCGCCGTATCCAGTTTACCCCCGATCTCATGCCCAGCGATGTCACCGGCTTTACCCTGGTCAATTTCCGCACCGGGGACATGGAGTACCGGGAAGGTGCCGTCATGAGCCAGATCGTTCTGGCCGATGAAATCAACCGCACCAGTCCCCGCACCCAGTCCGCGCTGCTGGAGGCCATGGAGGAAAACCAGGTGACCGTGGACGGGGTCACCCATCCCCTGCCCCAGCCCTTCATGGTGCTGGCCACCCAGAACCCGGGGGATTTCGTGGGTACCTATCCCCTGCCAGAAGCCCAGCTGGACCGTTTTTTCCTGCGCATTTCCATGGGCTATCCCACCATGGAGCAGGAGATGGACGTGCTGGAGCGCTACGCCGGTGTCCAGCAGCCCATGGATCTGGTCTCTCCCGTGTGCGGAGCGGAGGATATCCTCTCCCTGCAGAGCCAGGTCAAGCAGATCTACTGTTCCCCGGAGGTGCGCTCCTATGTGGTAAGCCTGGCCAACAGCACCCGGCAGGACCCGTCCCTCCAGCTGGGCCTGTCCACCCGGGCGGCCATCGCCCTGGTGCACGCCGCCCAGGCCTGTGCCCTGCTGTCCGGACGCGACTATATTCTCCCTGAGGACGTACAGCATATGTTCCTGCCGGTGTCGGCCCACCGGATCGTGCTCAATCCGGAGGCCCGCATGAAAGGCGCCACCACGGAACAGATTCTGACCCGGCTGCTTCAGGTGACAGCCGTTCCGGTCCGCATATGACACAGCCCGGCCTGTATCTGCTTGCAGGATCCGTCTTTCTGTTCTTCCTGGCCTTTTCCACAGGGGCGCCTGCCTTTCTCGCCCCTGCGGTGTTGCTGCTCCTTGTCCTGCTTTTCAGCTTTCTCTCCGTCCTTTTATGCCGCAGAGGCCTTAAGGTGGACATTTTTCCCGAAAAAAAGCGGGTCAGCCGCGGCGAGGAAGCTGCCCTGATCCTTCATGTGGTGCAGAAAAGCAGACTCCCTGTCTGCCCCCTGCAGACAGTGCTTTTTACCGACGGGGAGCAGGCAAGGCAGCTGGAGATTCCCTGTGAGCGGGGCACCACCAGCTGGCGTGTGCCTTTTCTGTGCCCCCACGCCGGTGTCCTGCACCCCGGGGTGCAGCATTTTGAGATTACGGACCTGTTCCGCCTCTTCCGCCTTACGTACCGTATGCCGGATCCTCCCGGCGAGCTTCTGGTGCTCCCCACCCCCTTTGATGTGGAGCCCCTCTCCTACGCCCAGCTGGACGAGGGTCTGGGCACCATGGCCCGGGCTTCCGAGGACATCTCCATCCCCGCAGACATCCGTTCGTACCAGACGGGGGATCCCATGAAGAGGATCCACTGGAAGCTGTCGCTGCGCAAGCAGGAACTGCTGGTGAGGCGCTTTGATGAGGCCGTGCTGCCGGATGCCCTCCTGCTGCTTGACTGCGAGCGGCCCGCCAGTGCCAGCCCTGCCCTCAGGGATGCCCTGCTGGAGACGGCCCTGTCGGTCATGACCGGGGAGACGGGACACGACCACCAGATCCATATGCCCCTTATGGGGCGCCATCCCACGGAGGTGGACGGCCGTATGGGGGTGGCTCTGGCGGCGGAAAACCTGGCCAGACTGGAATGGTCCCGGGGCAGTGCCTTTGAGGAAGTCCTTCTTCTGGAAGCCGCCCGGCTCCGGCACGTGGGGGCCGCGGTGATCATCACCAGCCGCCTGAGCGGGGAACTGGTGGAAGTCATGCGGCAGATGCGCCGCATGGGGCCCACCCTGCGGCTTTACTATGTAACGGACCAGCCCGAGAGCAGCGACGTGCTGCCCTTCATATCCCGTCTCCAGCACGCGGACTGCGAGGTCTGCTATGTCACGCCGGCAGGCGGCGGTGAAAGGAGCTGAGACGAGTGCAACATACCTTCCGGGAAGCCGGGCGCCATGTTTTTCTGGCCCTTCTGCTGGCTCTGGGCGTCCTTCTCACGCTTCTTCACGCTTTTTCCCTCCAGGCCCGGATGCTGCCGGCCCTGGCCGGGACCCTGTTCTGTCTGATCTTCCTGGCCTTCTGGGGCTATGGGCCCAAAGCCCTGCGCTATGTTCTGCCCCTGCTGGCCCTGTCTCTTGCGGGTACCTTCATATATTTTCAGGGCGTTCAGGGGATCACCGATACCGTGTATTCCCTTCTTCTGGCCCTGACCGGCGATGGGGCCGCCCTTCCCTTCTTTGCCCTGGAAGCCGCCCTGATGCTGGCCATCGTGGTATCCCTGGCCGCCTGGGCCCTCACCTCCCGGCTCACCGGGGGCGCGCCCTCGGTGCTGACCAATGTCCTGCTGCTGATCCTGGCATGGAAGTTTGAAAACCCCATCCTGCTTCTCACCATGGTGCCCTCTGTGGTCTGTGCCCTGATTCTTTGTATCCAGACCAGCCATGCATCCATATCGCTCAGGCGGGTTGTGCCCCTGGCCCTGGCCGTCACCCTGCTTTCCTTTGTTCTGACCCCCAGGGATGGCTTTACCGTCCCGGTGTTTCAGAAGACCGCGGAGACCGTCCGCCAGAGGCTGATGGATTATCTGTTCTATACAGAACCCCGCAACGTGTTCTCCCTGGCTTCCGAGGGCTGGTATCCCTACGGCATCTCCCAGCTGGGCGGCGTTCCACATCCCAGCGAGCAGCTCACCATGCAGGTGAAGACCCCCGCTGCTGCCTACCTGCGGGGTGCCATCAAAAACACCTATGACGGCCGCAGCTGGAGCGACACCACCGGAGGCCGGCGTTACCTCTGGGTTTCCCCCAGATGGCTTTCCCAGAGGGAGGAGATCTTTAACCAGACCTTTCCGGAAGACACTTCCCGTCTTCCCGCCCCCGTTTCCGTCACCGTGCAGATGCTCAGCGCCTCCGCGTCGGACCTGTTTGTGCCCCAGCGTGTCCGGGAGCTGACCACCAGCGGGGACATCATCCCGTATTTCAACTCCGCCTCCGAGGTTTTCGCCACCCGGGACCTGGTTTCCGGGGACAGCTGGACGGCGGAGGCTGTCCTGATGACCCTGAACGATCCCGGTGTTGCGGACCTGATTGACCTGTGCTCCGCCCGGGGCACGGACCCTGCCCTTCAGGAGATCATTGAAACCTGTACGGACCTGCCCGGGTACCTGCCGGACTCCCTGTACCGTCTGGCCAGGGAACAGGCCGGGGAGGGTTCCGACTCTCAGAAGGTGCTGAATCTGCAGCGGTATCTCAGGGAAAACTTCCGCTACACCACCGACGTGGAGCCTGTGCCTGCCGGTGCGGATTTTGTCAGTCACTTTCTCATGCAGACCCGGGAGGGGTACTGCACCTACTTTGCCACCGCCATGACCGTGCTCACCCGGATGCTGGGCATCCCGTCCCGCTATGTGGAAGGCTATCTGGCCCGGCCGGATGCCGGGGACAGTGCCTATATCACAGGCATGGACGGCCACGCCTGGACGGAGGTGTATTTCCCGAATTTCGGCTGGGTAACCGTGGATGCCACCCCGGCGTCCTCAGATACCCCCTCCGCAGATGGCAGAGGCGGGACAGGAAACACCCCGGATCCTTCCTCGCTTCCCACTTCTTCACCTTCACCGTCCCTGTCCCCTTCGCCGTCTCCGTCCCCCAGTCCCTCTCCCGGCAGGGTTGCAACACCCACACCGGAAAAGACGGCTGAGACAAATGAGACCCACACCCCGGGGCCTACGCCGGGCGCTTCCCCCACTGTTTCCCCTCAGCCTTCCGATATACCGCTTCCCCCGAATTCCCCGTCCTCCCGTTTTCCGGGATGGATACCCTTCCTGCTGCTGGTGCTTCTTCTGCTTTGCCTGTTTGTGTACCTGCGGCTGAAGGCCACCCGGCCGGAATCCATGCAGAAAAGAAAAAAGACGGCCTATGACCGTCTCATTGTCTGGCTTCAGGCCGTGATGGATCTTCTGTCCCTCTGCCGCCTTAACCGGCTGCCCACGGAAACCCTTTCCCAGTTCCTCAGCCGGGCCGGGGCCAGTCTTCCGGAAGACCTGCATCCTCTCTTTGACCCCATCCGGGAGTCCACGTCCGCCATCTTCTACGGGCACTATGAGCCGGTCAAGGAAGACCTTGATCATCTTGAAGTCCTCTATACGCGTCTCAGGGCTTCCCTCAGCCGGTGGGACCGCATCCGCCTTTCCCTGTACCGGGCCTTTGTGCCCATGTCCCGCAGAAGCTTTCTGACAGCGGAAAGGAAACCGCAAAAACCGTAATATGCAACAGGCCCGGTGCATGCGCACCGGGTCCTTTCTTTTATCCCAGCAGTTCCTGAATGGTCCGGGTCACAGCCCCGTCCCGGTTGGATCCGATCACCCGGCTGAAGCGCTCCCTCACCTCGGGATGGGCGTTTTCCGGAGCAAAGGAAAGGGCCGCGTGTTCCGCCATGGGCAGGTCATTGAGGTAGTCCCCGAACACCACCGTTTCTTCCCTCCCGATACCGAGTTTCTTCTGCAGCTTCTCAACTCCCGTGCCCTTGGACACCCTGGAGCCGAACAGGTCAATCCATGTGTAGGCCGTTACCCGCACGGTAAGCTGGTCATTTTCAAGGTCCCGCACCAGGGGATACACGTCCTTTTCGATATTCCCCTCATAGAAGAAGGCTGCCTTGATCAGGTCACCGTTGTAGGCATCAAAATCCAGATGAGACCAGCTGGGATAATACCTGCGCATCTCCCTGCAGGTTTTTTCGCTCATGCGCTCCGGGTGCTCGATCCAGGCATCCTGAAGGCCGCAGCCCACACAGATCAGCCCCGGGATCTGCCGGGCCCTTCGTATGATGGGGTACCAGACATTCTTTTTCAGCATGTCCGACCACAGCAGCTTCTGCCCCAGGTACCCGCAGGAACCGTTGTCGGTGATCATGGCAATATCCGGATCCGGGCGGATGAGACTGGTGATCCCCTGCACGGCCCGACCGCTGGCGGCGGCAAAGGTTACCCCATGAACCCGCATAAGGGAAAGGGTCCTGTCAAAATCCCCGGGCAGCTTTCCCTCCCCGTCCAGCAGACATCCGTCCAGGTCACTGACCACCAGCCGTATGTTTCCCATTCTTTATGCCTCCAGCAGCTGAAGGCTCTGAATGTCCTTCGGCTCCACCGTCATGTACAGCGTGTGCTGATTGGTATAGATCACAAAACCGGCGGGGGTCCCGCTGGGCTTTTTCACATACTTTTTCAGGGTGTAGTCCACGGGTACGCCGGAGGAGCGCTGCCCCTTGCTGTACCAGGCCGCCAGAATGGCTGCCTCCCGGAGGGTGTTTTCCGGTATCTCGCCTTCATGGCGGATCAGCACGTGGGACCCGGGCATGTCCTTGGCGTGCAGCCAGGTTTCACCCGGCCGGGCGGACAATGTCATGCGCTCGTTCTGGACACTGTTCTTTCCCACCCAGATCTCAATCCCGTCGGAGGAAAGATACCTGTAGGGCCGGCTTTTGGGCAGATCCCGCTGCTGCTTTCTGGATGTGACCCGCTTCACGTATCCGGCCTTTGCCAGTTCCGCGCGGATCTCCTCCAGCTCGCTCTCCCCCACGCATTTGCCCACATCCAGCAGGGCACCCTCCAGATAGTCAAGTTCCTTAAGGGTCTTTTCCCTCTGTTCCGCCGCCGTCTTCCTGGCGGAGCGGGCCTTCTGGTACTTTTTGAAATAGCGCTGGGCATTCTGGGCCGGGGTCAGCTGGATATCCATGGGAATCCGGATCTTCCCGCCCTGAGGATCATAGAAGTTGTCCAGTTCCACTTCGGACATGCCCTTTTTCAGCTGGTAGAGGTTCGCGTTGATGATGTCGCCCATCATCCGGTACTCTTCCATCCTGGCGGCCCCGGACAGTTCTTCCTCCTGCAGGGCCAGCTTCTTTTCGCATCTTTCGATCTGGGTTTTCAGCACCCGGACCATGGATGCGCTCTTCTGCTGCAGCCGGTCCTTCTGGTCCCTGGAGCCGAAATACCGCTCCATGGCATCGCTGAGCGTCGGACAGTTCACCCGCTTCCCGCCCGGCTGGCTCAGATAGGGGAAGGCGTAAAAGTCCAGACAGTTTCCGTCTTCATCCTCCGTCACGCAGGGGGACTGCATATCCTTAAGGCGGGAAATCAGGTCCGCAAGGCGTTTTGCCGTCTCCTCCGGATTGCTGCTCCTGTCCTCCCCGCTCTGAAGCACCCGGAATGCCAGTTCCCCGGCAGAAACCGCGGAGAGGCCCATGACGCACTGGCCCAGGGCTTTGTGAAGCGGGATATCCCCAAGGCTGCTTAAACGCTCAAGGAGCTTTTCCGCCGTCACTTCCTCGGGGGGAAGCTTGTCCTGGGCCGGGGGCGCCTCATAGATGAGGCCCGGCTGGATCTGCCTGACCCGGTTCATCTCCGGGGATACATGCCGGGCTGCCTCAATGATCCGCCCTTCCCCGTCTGTCAGGATCAGGTTGGAGTGCCGGCCCATGATTTCCAGAATCAGGCGCCTCAGCACATGGTCACCCATCTCATCCACCGTATCGATATCCACATGCACCACCCGGTCGCCCTGCACCTGGCTGACAGAGAGGATTCTTCCTCCCAGCAGCTGCTTGCGGAGCATCATGCACATCACCGGGGGCTCCAGGGGGTTGGGAAAGCTGGCCCTGGTCAGATGACAGCGGGCATTGTTGGGGGATGCGCACAGCAGCAGCCGGTGGTTCTCCCCGCCTGCGCGCACCACCAGGATCACGGTATCCTTCTCCGGCTGCATGATCCTGTCGATCCGGCCGGTTTTCAGCAAACCGTCCAGCTCCCGGGCGGCAAAACCGGCAGTCATTCCATCCATGGGCACGGGACTTCTCCCCTTTCGGTAAATCAGTTGAAACGGCAAGATGGTATCACGCTGTGTTCCCCCGCGTCAAATCCAATCGATTGTGGTCCATTCTTTATTATTCACAATCCGTTCACAATTCAAACACTTAAGGTATATTATCTTTTTCCCTTATATCCCATGGTTTTCCTGATTGAATCGCTTTTCCATCGCCTTTTCAGCGTCCTCCCGGCCCTTCTGTTTCCGTTGACTAACCTGCGTGCCCGCCCCTATACTCTGTGTAACTGACCTGTGTCAGTGTGAACATACGGAGGTTATTCTTATGAAGAAAATCATGAGTCTTCTTGTCACCCTCCTCCTGCTGGTCTCCGCCGTGGCCGGCCTGGCTGAAGAAGCCGCCGTCGAGCCCGTGAAGATCGGTCAGGTGGATTTCGCCGCCCATGGAACCGGCTGCTTTGCCGTCATCACCGCCGTTGTGCAGGGTGATGTGATCCTGGCTGCGAAGATCGACGAATTCCAGTTTCTCTCCTCTTCCGAAACCCTGGAAGCCATTGGCGTGCCCAACAGCGACCAGTCCTTCGGCGAGAACTATCCCGAGGGCAAGGTTCTGGGCTCCAAGCGGGTCAACAATGAACTCTACTCCACCAACATGAAGCGTGCCGGCTCCACCACCCAGATCGCTGCCAGCTACAATGCCATTGAGGCTTATGTTGCCGGCAAGACCATCGCGGAACTGGAAGCTGCCACCGGCGCTGACGCAGATGCCGCCGCATTTGTGGATGCCATCTCCGGCGCTACCCTTGCCGACTCCCTGGGCTATGTCAGGGGCATCGTTGCCGCTGCCAAGGCTGCCTCTGAGCAGGTGGGCACCTACACCGTGTACAACCGTACCGGTGAAAACGTAACCGAACTGGTCATCACCGACAACGTCACCGGTGCCGCCACCTCCAACCTGGCTGCTGCCGGCCTGGCTGACGGCGCTGTTTCCGTCATCACCTACGCCATCCCCGGCGGAGAAGACGGAAGTCACCGCCTGACCCTGTCCTTCAAGACCGAGAGCGGCTATGAGGCAGCCTTCACCACACTGTCCATCGAAGTGGCTCCCATCACCCTGCTGGCTCCCGACGCCCTGACCGGCGCCACCCCCATCAACTTCTTCACCCCCGCCGAGTAAGGGAAAAGGAAAAAACTGACATAAGCATTTGAAAGAGGCCTGCTGTCCAGTGGACGGCAGGCCTCTTCTGCTTTAATTGATGCGTTTTTCCGGATCCCGGCGGACCCTGTCAGTTTTCTGCCCCGTTCCATACGAAGAGGCCTTCTGAAGACGCCAGAGTCCTGATCAAATCAAGCAGTTCCTCATCAGGATGAAAGACCGTCATATGGGTATCATCCTTTTCCGACAGGATCATGGAATCGCCCACCATGATGTACACATACTTTTCCCGCATGATCCGGTCAATCTCCTCCGGGTCCGGATTGACCTTATCCTGGATCTCTATATCGTAATAGCAGTTCAGTTTCAGAATCAGGCTGATATGTCTGCTTTTGATTTCCTCCATCCTGTGCCTGAGAAAGTACGCGGCCGTATGGAAATACTGGCCCATGCTGTCCTTTGGGACTCTCTTTGGAAGGATATCGATAATCCAGTACGGTGTTTTCAGCAGCTCTTCAATCCGGTTCATGCTGTCTTCATGCATACAGTGTCCCCCTCCGTGAAGGCTTTCCCTTCCCTGCTCTCTCAGCAGCCCTTTCTTCCGCTTTTGTGGTCCTCCAGGGAACATGCAGCGGGCGAGCCGTATTCAATGAGTCCTGCATCCGCCGGATCGATGGATATCCTGCCGTCCTCAAAGACAAAGGCAGGAATGCCCACATCCCCGATCTCCTTGCAGTGGTCAAAAACAGGGCTTGTGTCCCGCATTCTTGTGAATGCGCCCATGTTGCGGATGTTCTCGCCTATGTTGACGTAGGTAAACTCGTCCTCCCGCCCTTTGATCTGTTCATGAATATAATCACAGTAAGGGCAGGTGGGCATTCCGTAGATGGTAATCATTTTCATTCCTCCATTTTTTTCTCTCTGCCGGGATCCGGGAACAGGTGCTTCTTCTTCGGTTTCCCGGCTGAGCCTGCCTTCAAATCCTCTCCCGGCACTGACTCCGTCACGATACCATATGCAGTGTTATTTGTAAAATACAAAGGAATGTCCTGCACACTGCACGCCGGCGCGGGCAGAAAGCAGACCGCACCTTTGCCGGGTTGCAGGGGGCCTGTCTTCATGAGCACATACGGGGGATGCAATTTCTGCCTGAAAACGATTGATGAAACCGTTTACAAACCCTTTTCTTTCTGCTAGAATACCCACCGGGCCAAAATGAACCGCAGGCTCGGGCACCCGAACACTCCGACGGTGTTCTGTGTCAGCGGCGATTGCCGGCGGCTGCCCACCGCCAGAAAAAGAATTGGAGGAAAGATACCATGACCAAGTCCGAAATCATTGCAGCGTATGCCCAGCACCCCGGTGACACGGGATCTCCCGAAGTCCAGATCGCTCTTCTCACCGAGCGCATCAATCACCTCAACGAGCATCTGAAGAACAACAAGAATGACCATCATTCCAACCGTGGTCTTCTGCTGATGGTCGGCCGCCGTCGCGGCATGCTGGAATATCTCAAGAAGACGGATATCGAGCGCTATCGTTCGCTCATCGCCCGTCTGAACCTGCGCAAGTAAGGTACAGACAGCACCGGATATCCATCGGAACTGGTGAACGATCTGCCGTCGGCAGCCCTGTGGCTGCCGACGGCCTTCCCTGTAGCCGCCCGGTTGTTTTCAATTGGAAACCTTGCACGGTTTTCAGATGAAAGCATCCGTGCGGCATGACCGGGCGCAAGCCCTCATGTGATAAGGAGATTAAAATGGATTACAAATCGTACTCCATGGACCTGGCCGGCAAAACCCTGACCCTTGAGTTTGGCAAATACTGCGGACAGGCCAACGGATCCGTATGGGTCCATCTGGGCGACACCGTTGTCATGGTCAATGCCACCATGGCTCCCACCCCCCGTGAGGGTGTGGACTTTTTCCCTCTTGCCGTAGACGTGGAAGAAAAGCAGTATTCCGTGGGCAAGATCCCCGGCGGCTTCATCAAGCGTGAAGGCCGTCCCACCGACAAGGCCACCCTGACCTGCCGTCTCATCGACCGCCCCCTGCGGCCCCTGTTTGACAAGTCCATGCGCAATGACGTGCAGGTGGTTGTCACCATCCTGTCCATGGAACAGGACGTTCAGCCCGAGATTCCTGCCATGATCGGTTCTTCCATCGCCCTGGCCGTCAGCGATATTCCGTGGAACGGCCCCACAGGCGCTGTGCTGGTGGGCCGCGTCAATGACGAATTCGTGCTCATGCCCAACGAAGAGCAGCGCAAGGTTTCCGACCTGAGCCTGTACGTGGCCGGCACCAAGGATGCCATCATGATGGTGGAAGCCGGTGCCAACGAGCTGAGCGAAGATGTCATGCTGGACGGCATCATGTTCGCCCACGAAGCCATCAAGAAGCTGGTGGAATTCCAGGAAATGATCGTTGCCGAGATCGGTGCTGAGAAGGCTGTTGTGCCGCTGCACAAGACCGGGGACGACGTGAAGGAAGCTGTCCGGGCCTGCGCTCTGGACAAGTGCCGCTGGACCTTTGATACCTTTGACCGCTATGAGCGTCAGAGCCGTGAAGCCCAGACCCGCCAGGAAGTGGTGGAAGAGCTGGCTCCCCAGTTCCCCGATAGGGAAGACGAGATCGAGGATGCCCTGTACTACCTGAACAAGGAAGTCATGCGCAGGCGCATTCTGGATGAAGGCATCCGTGCCGACGGCCGCAAGGAAACCGAAATCCGCCCCATCTGGTGCGAAGTGGGCGTGCTGCCCAGGACCCATGGTTCCGCCGTGTTCACCCGCGGTCAGACCCAGGCCCTTACCGTCACCACCCTTGGACCTCTCAGCGACGGCCAGACTCTGGACGGCCTGAGCAATGAGGACTTCAAGCGTTATATCCATCAGTACAACATGCCGCCCTATGCCACCGGTGAAGCCGGCCGTCTCAAGAGCCCCGGCCGCCGTGAAATCGGCCACGGTGCCCTGGCAGAGCGTGCCCTGCTGCCCGTGATTCCTCCGGAGTCGGATTTCCCCTACGCCATGCGTCTGGTCAGTGAAATCCTCTCCTCCAACGGTTCTTCCTCCATGGCTTCCGTGTGCGGTTCCACCCTTTCCCTGATGGATGCCGGCGTTCCGATCCTGGCTCCCGTGGCCGGCGTGGCCATGGGCCTGATCAAGGATACCGAGTCCGACAAGGTGTCCGTGCTGACGGACATCCAGGGTCTTGAAGACTTCCTGGGCGATATGGACTTCAAGGTGGCCGGCACCATGAACGGCATCACCGCCATCCAGATGGATATCAAGATTGCCGGCATCGACCGCACCATCCTCAAGCGTGCTCTGGAGCAGGCTCTGCAGGGACGTCTGTACATCCTCAAGCTGATGCTGGACACCATTCCCCAGCCCCGTGAGGAACTGAGCCCCTATGCACCCCGCATCATCCAGTTCACCATCAATCCCGACAAGATCCGCGATGTCATCGGACCTGGCGGAAAGATGATCAACAAGATCATTGCCGAGACCGGTGCCAAGATCGATATCGAGGACGACGGCCAGGTCTTCATTGCCACCCCCGATGTCAATGGCGCCGAAAAGGCCAAGAGCATCATCATGGGCATTGTCAAGGACATCGAAGTAGGCGAAGTATACACCGGCAAGGTGGTCCGCATCATGAACTTCGGCGCCTTTGTGGAACTGGCTCCCGGCAAGGATGGCATGGTCCACATCAGCAAGCTGGCTGACCACAGGGTTGAAAAGGTGGAAGACGTGGTCAAGGTGGGCGATGAACTGGAAGTCAAGGTCACCGAGATTGACGCCCAGGGCCGCATCAACCTGATCCGCAACGATATCGAGTACACCCAGGGCGATGCCCCCCGCCGCGGAGACGGTGCTCCCCGCAACCGTCCGCCCCGCCGTGACGGCAGAAAGTAATCACGAATGAAAAGCCTGTTTAAACGGGCTTTTCGTTTTTCATACGGAGGTCAGCTTGAATCAGGCACAGATTCTTTCAGAAAACCGGACCCGCTGGACACTTCCCAACGGGCTCCGTGTGGTATGTGAACCCCTTCCCCATCTGGCCACGGTTTCCGTGGGCATCTGGATCCATACCGGTTCCATGATGGAAGGCCCGGATGAAGAAGGCCTGGCACATTTCATGGAGCACATGGCCTTTAAAAGCACCCTTACCCGTTCCACACAGCGCATTGCGGAGGAGACGGACCTGCTGGGAGGGCATCTCAATGCCTGCACCACCAAGGACTACACCTGCTACTATAACAAGGTCATTGCAGAAGACCTGACCCATACCCTGGAACTGATGGGCGATCTGGTGCTGAACCCTGCCCTTCCCGAGGATGAGATGGCACGGGAGCGCAGTGTCATCTGTGAAGAAATCGCCATGGAAGAGGATGACCCGGAGGGGTGCATCAATGAACTCCTGTACCAGGCCCAGTTTGAAGGAACCTGCGCCTGGCATCCCATTCTGGGGCAGAAGGAACAGATTCTCCGTTATACCCCTGACAGCCTCAGAAAATTCCGCGCAGCCCATTACACCCCTGACCGGTGTGTCATCTCCGTATGCGGCTGCTATGACGAGGGCCGGCTCCGGGATGATATCCAGCGCATTTTTTCCGCATGGAGCGGCGAGTCATCCTCCGCTCCCGTTCCTGAACTTCAGGTCAAAGACGGCCGGAAAGTCTTTGTGGACCGGGATCTGGAGCAGGTCCATCTGTGTCTTGGCTACCCGGGCTTTGCCTTCGGGAAAAAAGAAAACTTCACCTTGGACATGCTCAGTGCCATCCTGGGCACTTCCGCCTCCGCCCGCCTGTTCCAGCGGATCCGGGAAGAACTGGGTCTGGCCTACACCGTCTACAGCTACAGCACCAGCGTGGAAGGCAGCGGATGTTTCGCCCTGTATGCCGCAGCCTCTCCGGAAAACGGACGCCGGGTTCTGGATGAAATGCAGAGCGTATTCCAAGAGATGGCAGAAAAGGGCGTCACAGAGGAAGAGTATGAACAGGCCAGGAAAATGTTCCGTGTCAACTTCCTCATGAGTCACGAGACCTCCGGCAGCCGTATGATGAGCATGGGCCATTCCCTGTGCGTACTTGACCAGCTTTTCACCTCCCGGGAGATTCTTGAGAGCCTGGAGAGCGTGAAAAGGGACGATATCCTGAACCTGGCCCGGCAGCTGGTTTCCCATAAACCCAGTCTGGCCGTCCTGGGCAGGCATGCCGAATCATGGAAAGGAAGCATATGAACGAACAGATCGTTGGCCTTGATATCGGGGACGTGCGCATCGGGGTGGCTGTTTCAGATGCCTCCCGCCTCATAGCAAGCCCCGTGGAAGTCATAACCCGGGTGGGCTGGGGCCCGGATACCCGAAAGATCCTGGAGATCTGCAGGCGTTATAATACCGAAATCGTCGTCTCCGGCCTTCCCCTGAATATGGACGGTTCTGAGGGTTTTCAGGCCCAGAAGGTCCAGGGACTTTGTGCCCAGCTGGAAAAAAGCGGGCTTACGGTGTACTATCAGGATGAGCGGCTCACCACCGTGGAGGCGGAGGATTCCCTGCTTATGGACAACATGTCCAGACGGGACCGCAAAACCCACGTGGACAAGGTGGCAGCTGCCCTGATACTGCAGGCATACCTGGACAGCGAAAAGGAAAAAGCCCGCTGAGCAGGCTTCGTGCTGTTTCAAACATAACGGAATCAGTCTGGAAAGGAGATAAAGCAGATGAAAGAAAATGAGATCCTGACGCTGCATGATGACAATGGCGTTGAGCAGACATTCATGCTCCTGCGCACCCTTTCTCTGGACGGGGAGTATTATATGTTCCTTCTCCCTGTCTCTGATGAGGATGACAGCGATGTGAAAAACGGTGATGACGTCCTGATCCTGCATCTGGACCTGTCCAGCCCCAAAGAAGCCTCCTATAACCTGGTAACAGACGAAGGCCTGATTGACCGTCTGGTGGAGCTGTTCCAGAAGGAAGACAACCCATCCACTTCCCTGGATGAGCTTCTGGATGACCTGGATGAAGAAACGGATGATTGAGCATGGGTATCTGTCTGATTCTTCTTCTCTGTCTTCTTCTGCCTTTCTCCGCCTCGGCCCTGTCGGATCCCCTGCCCCTGCAGCCATGCCATATGGTGTTTATGGACAGGATAGACACCACCCAGGAGAATAAAAGCGTTGTCCGCATCTGGACCGTGGATACGGCAAATGACCTGGTGGATGAAGAGATCCGTGCCATAGAGGATGAATATGCCAACCGCATCGGGCCGACTCTTCCAAAAGCCGGTTCCAGCGCCAATGCCAACAGCCGGGTGGATGTGGAAGTCCGCTACAGCCGTACCGGCCTTACCTGGATGAGCTTCGTGATCCAGGCCCGGACAACCTACCACCGGGACCTGACGGGACAGGAGATGACAAGTCGCACCTATAACATGACAACCGGGGAGCGCATCACCCTTGAGGATATTTTCCCTGTGGGCAGCCCTGCCTGGCGGATCCTGTCGGATGCTGTCCGCACCAGGCTCATATCCTACTTCCCGGATGAATACCCGGATGAGGGCATCCTGGATCAGCTCTGTTCCCAGGAAGAAATCGAGAAAGCCGATTTTTCCCTGCACGGCCTGTCCCTGGTTCTCCACTATCCTGCCTCCCTTCTCTACCCCTCCCATAACAGCCTGATGGAGGTCACCGTCATGTACCCGGACATCTGGGAATACATGACATCCGAGGCCCGGAAGGAGACCGATAACCTGGCCTACTACAACACCGTAGCCCTGACCTTTGACGACGGCCCGGTGCGCACCAACACCACCCTGGTCCTGCAGAACCTCATGGTTTCAGGCTGCCGCGCCACCTTTTTCGTGGTGGGAAACCGCATCGGCTCCTATGAGGATCTGATTCAGCGGGAGCATGACGAAGGCCATGCCCAGGGATATCATAACTGGCACCACGGCAACGTCACCAAGTCCAGCGGCGCCGCCCTGCGGGCCATGAAGGAAAAGTGCGACACAGCCATGCTGAAGGCCATAGGGACCATCTGTACCTATGACCGGGTCCCCTACGGTCTCTATCCCCAGATGATCCGGGCCCAGGTAGGCTGGCCCTATATACAGTGGTCCCTGGACACCTATGACTGGCGCGGCAAATCCACCAGTGCGGTAATGAGCACCGTAAAGAAGGAAATCATGGACGGGGATATCATCCTCTGCCACGACATCAAGGACAACACCCCGGAGTCCGCCCGCCAGATCTGCAAAATCCTCACGGAAAAAGGCTATATGTTCCTGACAATCGATGAACTGTTTGCCAAGGACGGAGTCACCCTGGAACCTGATACCGTGTATTTCCACTGTGTGAACGGGGATACCACGATCCGGAAGCAGTGATTCCCGGCCCATACAAAAAACGCTGTGCACATCACAGCGTTTTTTGTATGGGTTACAGCCTACGAGCGCAGTGTTTAAGCCCGGCTCTCAGCGGTATCTGGCAAGTTCTTCCTCAAGGAAGGAGGTTTTGCCATCCATCAGGTCAGAAAAGGCCTGGTAATATGCCCCGGAAAGTGCCTTTCTCTCCTCCTCCGGGAGGCTGTCATCCTGCTGCATGCGCAGGATGATGGAGGCTGCAGCGGGTGCCATGAGCTTTTCCCTGCGCTTTTCTGTTCTCAGTCCGAACCAGTTGCCCATGATCCGGTTGTTTCCCTCAAGAAAGATGCTGATATGTTCCTTGCTCAGCCGCAGAAGATAGTCATATCGCCGCTGCTGCGGATTTTCTGTCCGCTCAAGGCACCTCAGAAGCTGGGGATCCTGGAACAGTTCCGTACGCATCCTGTCCCTCTGGGCCCTGGAAAAATCCCCCGGGGTTCTGTAGATTTCCAGCAGGTAGCTTTTGATAATGGACATCTGCACCGCTTTGCTCTTTTCATCCGTATGGCCGATAAACAGGGCCTCCCATTCCAGTTCCGGATCGTCCGGCAGCTCCTGAAGGGCCTTTTCCAGAACAGCCTTTCTCTCCGGATACGTTCTGGCTTCCCCGATCTTCTTAAGCCACTTCTCCCTCTCCGGTTTTTCCCCTTCCAGGCGGCATCCGCAGAAGGGACAGAAGCTCATCTCTTCCTTCCCCGTTATGATCTTTCCGCACTGCCTGCAGCGCATGGTCATACCCTGTCCTCCTGTATCCATAGAATCCTGTCGCCGGTGACAATCTCATGATCTTTCCGGGTTTTCAGTCTCCCGGAGAATGTACCCATCGATGACCTTCATGCATGGGCAAATCGGCCAGCAGCAAACCTCTTCAGTTACACGGTGTATCTTCATACATCATGGCGGCGGCGGAAACGGCTGGACGAGCCGCCTTTCCCCTGCCTGGCCCTGTACGGCCAAACAGCTGAAGATTCTGTCTTCGTCCTCTTCAGATCGATGCGTATCTTCCGGATTGGGTCATAAGGTAAATATCTCATCCTTATCGACGTTCCGGCTGATATATCCATTATAAAATCTGTATGAACACCAGTCAAACATAGTGTCTGCAAAGCTGCGCACAAGGCCCGCAGGCAGCGTCAGGCCGTCTCTTTCATACCCATGTAAGCAGCGTGATCTCCTGTGCTGACTTTCCATACTCCTGTCCTTCTGATGCGGCATTCCTGCCTAACAGCAGCTGTGAATCCGGAAGAAGAGAAAACCGGCGTCCTGCCCCCGCCGGTCAAGGGGGACATGACGCCGGTTTTCATTTAAGGTCTGTCAGAACTTTTTGATTTTCTTGGAGTTTCTGGAAATAATGTCAAATACCACGGCGCCCAGGAGCACCACGCCCTTGACCACCTTCTGGTAGTTGGCATCAATGCCCATCAGGCTCATGCCCAGGTTGATGACACCAATCAGGGTGGCACCGATCACCATGCCAAGAACCGAGCCGGAACCGCCGCTGGCGGATACGCCGCCCACCACGCAGGCAGAGATGGCATCCATCTCAAAGTTGGTGCCGGCGGTGGAGTTGGCCGCCTGGAAGCGGGCCATAACGGTCATGGCGGAGATGACGGTAAGGATCGCCATGTTCAGGTATGCTGCAAACATGATCCTCCGGGTATTGACGCCGGAGAGTCTGGCTGCCTCCATATTGCCGCCCACCACATAGAAGTGCCGGCCTATGGTGGTCTTGCTGGTGACAAAGCTGTACACCAGCACAACGCCTGTCACCCAGATCAGTACGGTGGGAATGCCGCCGGCATTGGCCAGCTTCCACATCACCAGCAGGATGGCACCGGCGCCAAGAGCGCTGGTAACGCATGCCTTAAGCAGGCTGTCCGCTTCATATCCCTTCCTGAGCCTGGAAGCACGGGTGGCAAATATGGCAATCACCAGAATCAGGGCCGCCGCAATGCCTGCGCCCATGCAGGGCCAGTTGAAGACGCTCATTTTGGTCTGGAATACCTTCCCGGAGAAAATGTTCAGAAAATCCTTGGGGAAGGGAGCGATGGAGCCGGTGGTGGAATTGGCGGAGAGAATGGACGTGCCAAGGCCACGGAAGGCCAGGTAACCGGCCAGGGTGGCAATCCACGGCGGGATATGCACATAGGCGATGAGGTAGCCCAGGCCGCAGCCGTAAGCGATGCCCACCAGGAGCATGATGGCAATGGACATGCCTGCATTCATGCCCTGAATCACCATGCACACGCCGCCAATGGCGCCCACAAGGCATACAAAGGAACCGCAGGACAGGTCGATGTTGCCGCCGGTGAGCATGCACATGAGCATGCCCACGGCCAGGATATACACATAGGCATTCTGGGTAATCAGGGCGTTAAAGTTCATAGGCTTGAAGATCGCGCCCCCGGTGGTGATCATAAAGAAGATATACACCAGGACCAGGACCACAAGCATGGCATTTTTCTCCAGTGTCTCAAGAACCGCACGCCTGTCGAAAGACCCTGCAGGCTTCGTGACCGGGGAAGGGTCTGTATGGTTGGAAGATACCGCTTTTTTATCCATAGACTGTCATCCTCCTCTGTCAGCGTTTCTGTCTCTTGGAAAGGACGTCGAACATGACGGCGATCAGCAGCACCAGGCCCTTGACCACCCTCTGGTAGTTGGCGTCAATTCCCATGATGCTCATGCCCTGGTTGATCAGGCCCATGAGCACGGCACCGATGATCACACCGGAGATTTTGCCCGTGCCGCCATAGGCGGATGCGCCGCCGATAAAGCACGAAGCGATGGCGTCCATTTCATAGCCCTGTCCGTAGGTGGGCTGGGCAGAAGCTGCCCTGGCCACGGTCAGGATGCCGGCAAGGCCGGCCAGGAAACCCATGTTGGCGTAGGCAAAGAAGAAAACCCGGCGGGTGTTGATACCCGACAGCGCCGTGGCCTTCTCATTGCCGCCCACCGCATACAGGTGGCGGCCTATGGCCGTTTTGCCCGTGACGTAGTTGTAGATACCCAGCACCAGGGCAATCCAGATCAGGACGGTGGGGATACCCTTGTAGGAAGCCAGTTTCCAGAACAACCAGAGAATGACGATGCTCAGAATGCCGCATCCAATCCACTCACTGGCGGTGTTCTGTATAATGCCCATCTTCTTCTGGACATTCAGCTTTCTGAGGGTCATCAGGACATAGATGGCCACAACGATGACGCCCAGCACCATACAGGTCACATTGAAGTTTTCGGGGCCGCCCAGGATATCCGGAATGTAGCAGTTGGCGCCGCCGCCGAAGATCATCAGGAACAATTCGTCATCAATGGAGACGGCATAGCCCTGAAGCACCACATTGGAAAGGCCGCGGAAGGCATACATGCCCGCCAGGGTGGCGATAAACGCCGGCACATAGACTTTGGAAATCCAGAAGCCCTGGAAGGCACCCACCAGCAGGCCAACGCCCAGCATGGCGGCCACAGCCAGCCACATGTTCATGCCGGCCTGCATCATCACCGCACCTATGGCGCCTGCAAAGCAGACCACGGATCCCACAGCCAGGTCGATGTTGCCGCCGGTCAGGATGCACAGGAGCATGCCGGAGGCCAGGACGAACACATAGCCGTTCTGGGAGATCAGATTGTTGATGTTCTGCGGGTAGAGGATCCTGCCCTGGGTCATGATGGAAAAGAAGACCGTCAGGACCACAAGGGCTATGATCATGGTGTATTTCTGGAGGAGGGAACCTATTTCTTTCCGCATCATCATGCACCCCTTCCTGACTGGAGAATGACCGACATGATCTTCTCCTGTGTTGCCTCCGACGCCTTCATCTCGCCTACGATCCTGCTGGCGTTCATGATGTAGATTCTGTCGCTCATGCCCAGCACCTCCGGCAGTTCGGAGGAGATCATGATGACGGACTTGCCTGCCCTGGCCAGATCGTTGATGATGCAGTAGATCTCATACTTGGCACCCACGTCGATACCGCGGGTGGGTTCATCCAGTATCATGATGTCAGGCTCTGCAAACATCCATTTGGCCAGCAGCACCTTCTGCTGGTTGCCGCCGGAGAGGTTGCCCACCAGTTGTTCCACCGTGGGCGTTTTGATCTTGAGCTTCTCCCTGTATTCTTCCGCCACCGCGTACTCCCTGTCCCGGTCAATGACCGTGGCCCTGGAGACGCTGCCAAGATTTGCAAGGGACGTATTCACCCGGATGGACTGGGACAGCACCAGGCCATTGCCTTTTCTGTCCTCCGTCACATAGGCAATCCTGTGCCGGATGGCATCCGCCTCGCTCTTGCGCATGTGGATTTCTTTCCCGTCAATGAAAAGCTTCCCGGAGAAGTTGACGCCGTAGGACTGGCCGAAGATGCTCATGGCCAGCTCCGTGCGCCCGGCGCCCATCAGGCCGTAGATGCCCACCACTTCACCCCTGCGCACATTGATGGATACGTTGTCCACCACCTTGCGCTCAGGGTACAGGGGATGGTGCACGGTCCAGTCCTTGACCTCCATCCTGATGTCCCCGATTTCAACGCCTTCCCGCTTGGGGAATCTGTTGGTCATCTCACGGCCCACCATGCCCCGGATGATCCTTTCCTCACTGACCGGGTCCGGACCGTGGTTGTCTATGGTCTCGATGGTGGTGCCGTCACGGATCACGGTGATGGTATCCGCCACATAGGCAACCTCGTTGAGCTTGTGGGTGATGATGATCATGGTCATGCCCTGTTTTTTGAAATTCAGCATCAGATCCAGCAGGGCTCTGGAATCCTCCTCGTTTAAGGAGGATGTGGGTTCATCCAGTATCAGCAGCTGAGCCTTCTTGGCCAGGGCCTTGGCGATTTCCACCAGCTGCTGCTTGCCTGTGCCGATGGTCTTGACCTGGACCTTGGAGCTTTCCTTAAGGCCCACCATTTTCAGGTACTTGTCCGCCTCTGCGTAGGTGGTGTTCCAGTCAATGGCGAAGGAATGGCCCCGCTCATTGCCCAGATACATGTTTTCCCCGATGGTCATTTCAGGGACCAGGGCCAGTTCCTGGTGGATGATGACAATGCCCTTTTTCTCCGAGTCCCTGATGGTGTTGAATTTGCAGACCTCACCGTTGTAGATGATGTCGCCTTCGTATGTGCCATACGGATAAATGCCACTGAGAACATTCATGAGGGTGGACTTTCCGGCGCCGTTTTCTCCCACCAGCGCGTGAATCTCACCCTGCTCCACCCTGAGATTCACATTGTCAAGGGCCTTGACGCCGGGAAACGTCTTGGTAATGTTCTTCATTTCCAGCAGAATATTTGCCATGGCTTTCCTCCCGATGTTTCCGGACAGGCTGCTCAGACCCGCAGGCGGTGCCTGTCTGCAGCCATACACAGATCTGTACCTGTTTTGTCTGTTTCAGATTGGTTCCCTGGCGGTGGCGGGAGCCTTCACGCTCTTACCTCCGTCCTATGAGCTGAGAAATCTCTATGGCTGAAATGATGCAGGCGAGCCAGGCCCGCCTGCATCATCCATAAGATTTGCTATTGTTGCTTACTTGAGATCGTCCTCAGTGTAATAGCCGGAATCGATGAGGAGTTCCTTATAGTTGTTTGCATCGGCGAAGACGGGTTCGCACAGGAAGGAGGGCACGGTGATGACGCCGTTGTTGTAGGTTTCGGTGTCGTTCACATCCACGGTTTCTCCGCTGAGAACCTGACCCACCATCTTCACGACCTGAGCAGCCAGGGTGCGGGTGTCCTTGAAGACGGACATGCTCTGCTTGCCGGCGATCATGTTCTTGGTGTTGGCCTTGTCGCAGTCCTGACCGGTGATGATGGGATAGGTGCCGGTGTAGTTGGCGGCCAGAGCGTTTTCTACGCCCAGAGCGGTGGAGTCATTGGAGCAGAGCCATACGTCCACGTTGGTGCCGTCGGCATAGTAGGAAGACAGGATGTTTTCCGCACGGGTCTGGGCAACTTCAGTGGCCCAGGTGGGGGTGGCAACATCGCTGAAGGCAGTCTGACCGGACTTGACAACCAGCTTGCCGGACTCAATGTAGGGAGTCAGCACGTCGATGGCGCCCTGATAGAAGTAGCCGGCATTGTTGTCGCCGGGGTCGCCGGCGGTGATTTCCATATTGAAGGGGCCTTCAGCGTTGTCCAGGTCCAGGGTTTCCTTGATGTAGGTGCCCTGCACGGTGCCGACCTTGTAGTTGTCGAAGGTGGCATAGTAGGAAACGGCATCGGACTGCATCAGCAGACGGTCATAGGCGAAAACCGGGATCTCGTTCTCGGCGGCCATGGTCAGGGCCTCACCCAGGGAAGAACCCTCGATGGCGGCGATAACCAGAACTTCGGCGCCGTTGGCGATCATGTTTTCGATCTGGGACAGCTGGGTCTGCACGTCATTGGAAGCATACTGCAGGTCCACGGTGTAGCCGGCTTCTTCCAGCATCTTCTGCATGTTTTCGCCGTCCTGATTCCAGCGCTGCAGGTCCTTGGTGGGCATGGAGACGCCAACCTTCTGGCCTTCAGCCAGTGCGCTTACGCAGCTGAGTGCAAGCAGGACACACAGGACAAGAGCTATGAACTTTTTCATGAAAAATCCACTCCTTTGAAAAATATGAAATTGTACAGAGACCTCTCTGCAAGAACTGACAGCATTCTAGCACCGCGGCGCGCATCCTGTCAAGAAGCAGAAATCCCGGCCGGCCCGGCTCAGTTCCGGATCTTCCCGTGGGATGAAGCAAATTTTGAGCAGTTTATCCCTGCTGCAAACCTTTCCCTGCCTGCAGGTCTCTGTACTTTCTCTGTTTTTCCTCTGTTTTCCCATCCTTCTTCAGTGCAACAGATGAGAATGTGACACCATCCCTCCTCCCGCCGGCAGCGGAGGCTGTCTTTCCCATCTGCTTCACCTTCATCCCTTGTGCATGCATATGTTTTTCTTTTGCAAATCCGCACAATCAGTGCCATAATAGGACATGGAAGAACACAATGTGTCCATATACAAGGCACGGGTATAACACGGCTGTACCGCCTGATGCCTGTTTGCGCAGGCATCAGATACCAGTCCGTTAACCCAAAGCATGAAACATAAGCCGTTTTCCTGGCTGCATGTCCGCTGATATGAACATGCTGCCCTTACACAAACAGAAAAGGTGATGCCTGTGCAGACAGAAGAAGCCATCCGGAAACTCCATACCTGTGACGAAACCCGATATGCCATCCACCATGCCCTGTCCATCCTCATGTCCGACGGGGACACCGTAGCTCCCAGACAGTCCTGGCGCGGCAGAGCCGTATCCGCCGGGTATCTGGGCGAGCTCAGTTACAGACAGGCCCGGGATCCCGCCCTGAAGGAAGCGGTGGACACGGTCCTTCAGGATTCCGGGGCCGCCCCGGAAGACCGGCGCCTGGCGGAACTGTTTCAGGAGGACATGCAGGACATGCTGCTTTTCTCCGAAAAGGAGTATGTGGAAAACCAGAAGCTCATGACCGAGGCCAGCGCTGCCTGGCACGAGGCCAAGGAAAAGAGCGAGTATCAGCTGTTTGCCCCGTTTCTTGAGAAAATCATCGCATACAACCGCACTTTCGCCGCCAGAAAGGACAGCAGCCGCGACCCGTATGACGTGCTTCTGGACAGGTATGAAAAGGGCATCTGCACGAAAAGCCTGGACGTATTCTTTGACCTGCTCCGTACAGAGCTGACACCCCTGATCCGCCGTATCGCGGAGATGCCAAAACCCAGGACGGATTTTCTCTTCCGTTCCTATCCCCTGCATCTGCAGCGCGCCTTTTCCGACCGGCTCATGGCCATGATGGGCCTTACCCGGGATTTCTGCGCCATCGGGGAGACGGAACATCCCTTCACCAGCGGACCCAACAAATGGGATGTGCGCATCACCACCAAGTACCATGAATTTGATCCCGCCGATTCCATGTTCTCCGTCCTGCACGAGGGCGGACACGCCCTGTATGAGGCAGGTGTGGATGACTCTCTCCAGTTTACCCGCCTGGCGGGAGGCTCCAGCATGGGCATTCATGAGAGCCAGAGCCGCTTTTACGAAAACCTCATCGGCCGCTCCCTGCCCTTCTCCCGTGCCATCCTGCCCGTGCTGAAGTCGTATTTCCCGGAGCAGCTCTCAGGGGTTACAGCAGAAGAATGGTACAGGGCCGTAAACCTGTCCGAGCCCAGTTTCATCCGCACCGAGGCAGACGAGCTCACCTATCCCATCCACGTGCTCATCCGCTATGAGATCGAAAAACAGATGATTTCAGGCAGCGCACAAGTGAAGGATCTGCCGGGGATCTGGAATGACCTGTATGAAACCTACCTGGGCATCCGCCCCTCCTGCGACCGGGAAGGCATTCTGCAGGATTCCCACTGGTCCGGAGCCGGCATTGCCTACTTCCCCAGCTATGCCCTGGGCTCCGCCTACGGGGTACAGATGCTCTCCAACATGGAAAAGGACATGGATGTATGGGGGCCGGTGGAGAAGGGGGACATGTCCCATGTCACCGCCTGGCTCCGGGAGCACATCCACCGCTTCGGCCAGACCAAAACCCCCGGGGAACTGCTCATATCCGCCGGTGTGGATCCCTTTGACCCCCATGTCTATGTGGATTATCTGAAGAACAAATATACCGGGCTCTACGGCCTTTCATGAGAAACAGGGAGGATGTCAGAATGGACAATGCCATGGAAACCCTGCAGGCCTGGGTGGACCAGGCGGAATCAATCGTGTTTTTCGGGGGCGCCGGCGTCTCCACCGAGAGCGGCATCCCGGATTTCCGTTCCCAGGACGGGCTTTACAACCAGAAGTATGCCTATCCTCCGGAAACCATTCTTTCCCACAGCTTCTTCCGTTCCCAGCCGGAGGAGTTCTACCGTTTCTACCGGGATAAGATGCTGCCCCTTGAGGCAAAGCCCAACAGCGCCCACCTGAAGCTGGCGGAGATGGAAGATGCCGGCCGTCTCAAGGCTGTGGTGACCCAGAACATTGACGGGCTTCACCAGAAGGCCGGATCGAAAAATGTATTTGAGCTCCACGGCAGCGTCCACAGGAACTACTGCCAGAAGTGCAGAAAATTCTATGGCCCGGAATACATCCGGGACAGCACCGGTGTCCCCCGCTGCAGCTGCGGGGGGATCATCAAGCCGGACGTGGTGCTCTATGAGGAAGGCCTGGACAGCGACATCCTGGAGGGTGCCGTAAGGGCCATTTCCAGGGCGGATATGCTGATTGTGGCCGGCACTTCCCTGACGGTCTATCCCGCCGCCGGCCTCCTGCGCTACTACAGGGGAGATCACCTGGTGCTTATCAACCGGGACGCCACCCCCATGGACCGCATGGCAAACCTGGTGATCCATGACAGTGTGGGCAAGGTGCTGGGCCATCTCACGGTCCGGCCTCTGGCATGAGTCCCTTTGACCGGCTCCTTCCGGACAGGGAAAAGGAGGAGCTTGTAAAAGCTGCCCAGGAAAGATACGCCTGCCGCGTCTTTGACTCCCCTGTCTCCCCCTCGGAGTATGCCGCTCTTTCCTATGTTGCGGGACGCTTTGAGGCCGGGAGTGTCCGTCTCAGGCTCTGCCGGGTTCCGGAGCGTTTCTTCGGGGGCTCCCTCATGGGCCTTGGCCGGGTCCAGGGCTGCAGCTGCCTGTGCCTTGTATGCATATCGGATGAAAAGGATACCACCCTGGCGGGATTCTGCGGGGAAGCCCTGGTGCTTCATGCCGTCCGCCTGGGGCTTACAACATGCTGGCTCACCGGGGGCTACAGCAGAAAAATGGCGGAGGAGATCTGCCCGGAGGGGTTTAAGATCCTGGCGGTGATCGCCCTGGGTCACGCCCCTGCCCCTTCAGGCCTGTCCAGAAAGCGCAAGGAGCTGAAAAAGCTGTGCCTCAGCGACCCTGCCCAGTGGCCCCATGTCTTCCTTCAGGCTGCCATGCTGGTGCAGGCCGCCCCCAGCAGCGGAAACAGCCAGCCCTTCCTCATGGACTGCCGCGAAAACACTTTCATGCTGGACTCATCGGACCGCACGCGGCTGGAACTCGGCATAGGGATCTGCCATGCTTCCCTGGCCTTCCGAGGGCCCATCTCCTGGGTCTTCAGCGAAAAGAAGAATGAGCCCATGGCCGCCTGTATTCTTCAGATTGCAAATCTGAAGACGACCCCGTATAATGGTTAAGCCCGGAACAGACGGGCAAATACCGAGCTGAGAGGCTGAACATGCCTGATATCCTTGTGGTAGGCGGAGGTGCCGCCGGCCTTATGGCTGCCTATGCTGCCGGAAAGGAAGGAGCGGACGTGCTGCTCCTTGAACATAACGAGAAAACCGGCAAAAAGATCTATATCACCGGAAAAGGCCGGTGCAATCTCACCAACGACTGTACCAGAGACGAATTCATGCGGGAGGTTGCCAGAAACCCCCGCTTCCTTTTTTCTGCACTGAACGCCCTCTCCCCCCAGGACATGATGGACCTTATGGAATCCCATGGTCTTCCCCTGACGGTGGAGCGGGGACGCCGGGTCTTTCCCGCTTCCCAGAAGGCCAGCGATGTGACCCGCACCCTCATGGCCATGCTGAAGGAAGTCCATGCATCGGTGCGTCTGCATGCGGATGTGGAACATCTCCTGATCCGGGACGGCCGGATCTCAGGCGTGAAAACAAAGGACGGGGAAGAGATCTCCGCCGGCGCCGTCATCCTGGCCACCGGGGGCATGTCCTACCCCCTGACCGGCTCCACCGGGGACGGCTACCGCATGGCAAAGGAAGCCGGCCACACCGTGACTGCTCCCCTGCCAAGCTTAACCGCCCTTGAGACAAAGGAAGACTGGCCAAGACAGCTCCAGGGACTGTCCCTTAAGAATGTGACACTGTCCCTCAGGGCAGGAAAGAAAAAGCTGTATGAAGAGCAGGGTGAAATGCTCTTCACCCATTTTGGCATCTCCGGCCCCCTGGTGCTGGAAGCCAGCTGCCACCTGCCTGAAGCGCTGGAAGGCGTTTCCCTTCACCTGAACCTGAAGCCGGCCCTGACGCCGGAACAGCTCAGCGCCCGCCTGCAGAGGGAGTTTGACGCCCAGCCCAGGCGTGCCCTGTCCACGGTGCTGCAGACCCTGCTGCCCCAGCGCCTGGCTGCCCTGTTCCCGGACCTGGCAGGCGTGGACGGAAACAGAACCTGCGCGGAAATCTCCCGCCAGGAGCGCACGCTCCTCATGGAGAAACTGCAGGATCTTCCCCTGACCATATCCCGCCGCCGTCCCCTGTCGGAGGCCATTGTCACAAGAGGCGGCATTCCCGTAAAGGAAGTGGACCCCGGCACCATGCACAGCCGCATCATGCCGGGCCTGTACCTGTGCGGCGAGCTGCTGGACGTGGATGCCCACACCGGCGGCTACAACCTTCATATTGCCTTTTCCACAGGGTACCTGGCGGGCCTCAGTGCCGCCCGGGCCATGTGATACATATTATTTGACGGGTGATACCCATGCATTATGTCATTCTTGATACGGAATGGAACCAGCCCCTGAATTTCCAGACTTCCGCCTACCGGCGCTACGGGGACCGGCTCCTGTTTGAACTGATCCAGATCGGTGCCGTGCTGGTGTCGGAGGATCTGAAGATTCTGGATACCATATCCCTGACCATCCGCCCCTGTGTCTACACCACCCTTCACCCATGGGTGCACGAGCTGACCGGCCTGAACAGGCACGACCTGGAAGACTGTCCGGGTTTTCCGGAAGCTGCAGATACCTTTCTTGCCTGGTGCCCGGAGGATTCCGTCTTCCTCACCTGGGGCGATTCGGATGTCAGCGTGTTCCATCAGAACCTGGCCTTCCACCAGATGGAGGTGGATGTCCCGCCCTTCTATGACGTGCAGGCCTATATGACCCGCAGGATGAACCTGGACCACTGCCTGAAGCTGAGCCTTGCCCTGGAGCAGATGGGGCTTGAACCGGAAGAGGACCGGCCCCTTCACAATGCCCTGAACGACGCCTGGTACACGGCCCAGATCTTCACCCGCCTGCCGGATCCGGCGGGGGTGACATCCTGCCGCCTGACCCCCAAGCCCCTTCAGCACCGGGAGCCTGCCACCAGGCAGACGGACCTGTTCGAATCGGTTTCCGAGGCCCTCTCCAGCAGCCGGGCCCAGGAGCCCCACTGCTGCATATGCGCCGGCACCTCATCCCTGCAGGGGAGCTATGTGCCCCAGTCCTATTCCCGTTTTGTGGGGCTGGCACGCTGTCCGCGACACGGACAGCAGCTGGTGCGCATCCGCTTTGAGCGCCAGGACGGTCTTCTTTCCATGACAGTCCGGTCTGTCCGGGCCAGCCGCTACAATATTGCCTATGTGCACACCAAACAGATGCAGATGCAGGAAAAGGCCCTTGCGGGCCACCATATGGATCCTGACCATGCCGCCATCTATGCCTCAGGCGGCGATCTGCCTCTGACGGATAACGAATAAATACAGAAGAAAAAGGAGGAGGCTTTATGCACATTACCCTTCATCATATGGGCCACGAAACCGTACATGACCTGCCGGAGACAGCTCTGGTCCGGGATGTCCTGATGGACGCCGGCCTCCCCCTGCGGGAAATCCTGGGAGTCCGGGGCGCAAAGGGCGTTCTGGAGCTGGGAGACCCTGTGACGGATGAGACAGACCTGACCACCCTCACCCTGCAGGACGCGGAGGGCAGGCGCATCTATGAGCGTTCCGTCCGTTTCATCATGCTCATGGCGGTGGATACCGTCTTTCCCGGGGAGCGGGTGCGCATTGAGCACTCTGTTCCCGGCGGCATCTACGTCTATCTGCCCGGGCGGGTGATGTCCAGTACCGATGTGGACCGCATTGAGCGCAGCATGCGTGAGATCGCCGATGCGGACGAGCCCATGACATCCACCTTCTGGTCCCAGGAGGAAGCCATCCAGTACTTTTCAAAGCTCAATCAGACGGACAAACTGGACATGCTCAGATGCCGGAAGTCGCCGGTGATCCGCATGTACGAGTGCCGGGGCTTCCACGAATACTTTCACGGTACCATGGCCCCCCGCACCGGCTGGACCCGGGTTTTCCGCCTGCTGCTTCTGGGCACGGGGTTTGTTCTGCTTCTGCCCGGGGCGGACCATCCCAATACCCCGGCCGCCTTCCAGGACCGGCCCAAGCACCTGAGCGTGTTCAACCAGAGTGAAAACTGGTGCCGCATTCTTGGGGTAAGCAATGTATCCGACCTTGCCCGTCTTATCGAAAAGGGTGAGATGCGTGAGTTTATCCGGGTCAATGAAGCGCTGCATGACCAGGCCATGGTGGACACCGCCAGAAACATCGTCACCCAGCGCAGGCATGTGGTGCTGGTGGCGGGTCCCTCCTCCTCCGGCAAGACCACCTTCGCCGGACGCCTGGCGGTGCAGCTCAGGGTTCTGGGCTGCCGGGCATACCGCATCAGCCTGGATAACTATTACCTGGACCGGAACCTGCTGCCGAAGGAGCCCGACGGCACCTATGACCTTGAGCATATCCAGGCCCTGGACCTGCCCCTGATACGCAGACAGATCACGGAACTGCTGGATGGCAGGGAGGTGATTCTGCCGCGCTTCAGTTTCCAGACCCAGAAACGGGAACCGGAGGGCACACCCCTGCGCCTTGGTCCCAATGAGATCCTCATCTTTGAAGGCATCCATGCCCTGAACCCCTCCCTGACGGAGGGCATCCCGGAGGATGAAAAGTACAGGATCTTTGTGTCGGACCTGACGTGTCTCAACCTGGATGACCACAACCGGATCCGGACCACGGACGTGCGGCTCCTCAGGCGCCTGGTGCGGGACCATCTGTTCCGCGGCGCCTCCCCCGAGTCCACCCTGGCCATGTGGCCCTCGGTGAGACGGGGCGAGGAAACCTGGATCTTCCCCTATCAGGAGTATGCAGACACCATTTTCAATACCTGCCTGCACTATGAACTGCCTGTGCTGCGGCACTTTGCCCGAAAAAGCCTTCAGTCCGTGCCTGCCTCCGCAGAAGGGTACCTTCTGGCCCTGCGGCTGCGCAAAATCCTCTACTATGTGCCGGAGATTGACCCGGCCGTCTTCAATGAAATCCCGCCCCTGTCCCTGCTGAGGGAATTCATAGGGGGCTGTACCCTGGAGGAGAACTGAAACACCGCACAGCAGGGTGCTGCCGGATGGAGATGCATAAACAAAGGAATCCCCGGACGCTCATCTGGGACAATGATTCCGAACCAATTCAGGGCAGGAAGCATCATGCTTCCTGCCCTGTTCCTGTTTTGCAGATCCGTAGGCTGATTCATTTCGTCACCAGTGCCGGCACCGTTTTTCCCCGGTTCTCTATGGATTGGCTCCATCAGACGCTTTCTTTTCAGCATATTGCATGATCCCGATGCAACAGCCGCCGGGATGGCCTTAAGGATCATACCGGCGGCTTCTCTGTACAGGATATGGATACCTTCTTTCATGGCACGCTCTTTTGTCCGGCTGCAAATGCCGGGAAAACTGACATTCGTGTCTTTGCATGTCCCTCAGCTATATGCTGCTCTCTGTCCTGTCCAGAAAGACCCGGATCTGCTCCATGGTATCCTCCAGAATCTTCAGATCCTGACGGGCATGACCGGTTTCCAGGGCATGGTCTGCCCCCTGAATTTCCACCAGGGGTATGCCGTTTTCCCTGCACAGGGCACGGATCTTTCCGGCCTCCGCCCAGGGATCCGCCGTTCCGTGGAAACAAAGGGCAGGCTGGAGGCGGTAGCGGAAACACCCGGCCAGGGGTGCCAGAAGAATATACCGCACCTTAATGCGCACCAGTTCCGCATACATCCCGGCCACAGCCGCCCCCAGGCTCTTGCCCACAAAGACAATGTCATCATAGGCAGCCCAGTCCACCCGTCTCAGCTCCGCCTCTGCCTCCTTTATGCCCGCTTCAAAGCGCTGCATAAGAAGGCCTGTGCCCCCTGCGTTCCATTCCGGCACATTCCCAAGCGAAATACGGATAACTTCCCTGCCCGTTTCCCTGGCCAGTCTGGCGGTGTAATACAGAAGCGGACGGTCCGTGGTATACCCTATTCCCGGGAAAAGTACTGCTGCTCGCTTCATACATCTTCCCTCCTGCTCACTTCTCCTGACTGGTTTCTTCTCTTTTACTCGTACTGCTGGAAGGCTTCCATGATCCGCCGGATCATCTCCTTTGCTTCCTCCGGTGTCGCCCTTCCGCCTTCCATCGCTGCCAGCTCCCTGTCCCGTATCTGAAGCAGCGATGCCGCTTCCTTCAGGGAAAGGCCGTATTCCATTCTGAAGTCCCGGATCGCCTGACCCGGATCCTCCATCACAGCTTCATCCTCCGGGGACGGTTCCATGGAAATAAAACCGGGCCCCTGGGTTTCCTCTTCCATATCCCCGTAGTCGGCCATCTCTTCTTCCCGGTCATTTTCCTCCATTTCCTCCCGGAGGGCCTGGGCCATAAGCATCTGGTTGACTTCCCAGCGGGTGGATTCTCCGGTCCGTCTCTTGCTCCACTGTTCTTCGTACAGCCCGGACAAATACTGAAATTTGTCCCACCATTCCCTGCTGGGCTCCACTTCGCCGCTTTCAATCCGCGCAATCATACTTGGGGTACATTCCATCTGGGTCGCCAGCATATGCCTGGACAGATGATAGCGCTCCAGAAAACCCCTTACGTACTGTGCATTTGTCATGTCTCTACCTCGATCCCTGGTATGCACATAGCAGGGCAGACAAAAAGCTGCCCCAAAAACACCATATTCTGTTTTTTCTTCCACCTGCTTCTATTTTACACGTTTTTCCCTTTCTGTCAAATCCGCTCTTGATTTTTTTCAAAACCGTGCTATGATCCCATTTATTCGCATGGATGGGGACGGTACAGGCTGGAAGCCAGAGCGAACCGGGGACAGTGGAAGCCCGGGGGCGGAAAACCTGCACAGATCACCCCGGAGCGAGGACTTCCGAAGGCATGGCATGAGGGGGTCCCGGGTGCTCCCGATACAGGGCGCTTAAGAGAGGGCAGCCATGGCTGTCAACTTGGGTGGTACCGCGGATCAATTCCGTCCCAGGCAGAACCTGGGATTTTTTTAATCCCGGGAATAATCAAGGAGGATCAGATGTATCAGAAAGTTGCAACCGACATGAAGTTTCCCCAGAGAGAAGCGGAGGTTGTGAAGCTGTGGAAGCAGAAGGACATCGTACGCAAGTCCTTTGCCCGCAACCAGGACAACCCCGATCACTTCACCTTCTTTGACGGACCGCCCACCGCCAACGGCAAGCCCCATATCGGACACATCGAAACCCGCGTCATCAAGGACCTGTTCCCCCGTTTCCAGTCCATGAAGGGCCGCAGCGTCACCCGCAAAGCCGGGTGGGACACCCACGGCCTGCCCGTGGAACTGGAAGTGGAAAAGCAGCTGGGCCTTGACGGCAAGCAGCAGATCGAAGCCTACGGCATCGAGCCCTTCATCCTCAAGTGCAAGGAAAGCGTCTGGAAGTACCTGAAGGAATGGGAGAAGATGTCTGACCAGGTGGGTTACTGGGTGGATATGGAGCATCCCTATATCACCTATGAGAACCCCTATATCGAGTCGGAATGGTGGTCCCTCCGCCAGATCTGGGACAAGGGCCTCCTCTATCAGGGCCACAAGGTGGTTCCCTACTGCCCCCGCTGCGGCACTGCCCTGTCCAGCCACGAAGTGGCCCAGGGCTACAAAGCTGTCAAGGAGACGTCCGCCATCGTGCGCTTTAAGGTGAAGGGCGAGGAAAACACATACTACCTGGCCTGGACCACCACCCCCTGGACACTGCCCAGCAACCTGGCGCTGTGCGTCAATGCCCGGGAAACCTATGCCCGCTTCACCTGCGAAGACCAGACCTATATCATGGCCAAGGCCCTGATTCCCTCCGTCTTCGGGGAGAAGGAAGTACAGATCCTGGAGGAAATGTCCGGTCAGGACCTGGTGGGCAGGGAATATGAACCCCTGTATAACTTTGTCACCCCCGACAGCAAAGCCTGGTTCATCGTGGCGGATGACTATGTCACCACGGAGGACGGCACGGGCATCGTCCATATCGCCCCTGCCTTCGGCGAGGATGACAACCGGGTCTGCAAGGCCAACGGCCTTCCCTTTGTGTGCCTGGTGGATGACCGGGGCTGCATGAAGCCGGAAACCAAATGGCCCGGCGTGTTCGTCAAGGATGCGGACAAGCTGATCCTGGAAGATCTCAAAGCTTCCGGCCTGCTCTTTGCCGCTCCCGCCTTTGAACATGACTATCCCTTCTGCTGGAGATGCGATACCCCCCTGCTGTACTACGCGCGTCCCACCTGGTTCATCCGCATGACCGCGGTGAGAGACTCCCTGGTGCGCAACAACCGGACCATCAACTGGATCCCGGACAACATCAAGGACGGCCGCATGGGCAACTTCCTGGAGAACGTCATCGACTGGGGTCTGTCTCGTGAGCGTTACTGGGGAACGCCCCTGCCTGTCTGGAAATGTTCCTGCGGTCAGGTCCATGTGGTGGGCTCCATCGCCGAGCTGCGTGAGATGGCCGTGGAAGATCCCGGTGAGAACATCGAACTGCACCGCCCCTTCATCGACCGGGTGGAACTGAAGTGCCCGGCGTGCGGCGGCAATATGCACAGGGTCAAGGAAGTCATCGACTGCTGGTACGACTCCGGCTCCATGCCCTTTGCCCAGTGGCATTATCCCTTTGAAAACAAGGATATCTTTGAAAAGAATTACCCCTGCAACTTCCTCTCCGAAGCCATCGACCAGACCCGCGGCTGGTTCTACACCCTGGAAGCCATCTCCACCTGCCTGTTTGACAGGGCACCCATGCAGAACGTCATCGTCCTGGGCCATGTGCAGGACGGGGACGGACGGAAGATGAGCAAGCACCTGGGCAACGTGGTGGATCCCTTCCAGATGCTGGACAAGTTCGGTGCCGACGCCCTGAGATGGTATTTCTACACCACCTCCGCGCCCTGGCTCCCCACCCGCTTCTCGGAGAAAGCCGTTCAGGAAGGGCCCTGCCGTTTCCTGGCCACGCTGCAGAACGTGTATGCCTTCTTCGCCATGTACGCGGAGATCGACGGTTTTGATCCCCAGGCCCATCCCCTGGAAAAGACCGAGCTGACCCTCATGGACCGCTGGATCCTCTCCCGCCTCAACACCCTGATCCGTCAGGTGGACGCGGACCTGCAGGCCTACCGGGTCACCGAACCCGCCAACGCCATCGCCGCTTTTGTGGACGACCTGTCCAACTGGTACGTGCGCCGCGGCCGTGAAAGGTTCTGGGGCAAGGGCATGGCCGGCGACAAGGAAGCCGCCTTCGCCACCCTCTATCATGTCCTGGTGACCCTCTCCAAGGTCGCCGCACCCTTCATCCCCTTCCTCAGCGAGGAAATCTATCAGAACCTGGTGGTCAACAACGTCCCGGGTGCTGTGGAATCCGTGCATCTGTGCGACTTCCCCGTGGCGGATGAGAAATACATCGACACCGACTGCGAAGAACAGATGGCTGCGCTGCTGGAAGTGGTCCAGCTGGGCCGCTCCTGCAGGAACCTGGCTTCCCTCAAGGTGCGCCAGCCCCTCTCCTGCATGTATGTCAAGGGTGCCTCCTTCTCCGAGGCCTATCAGGTGCTCTGTGAAGATGAGCTCAACGTGAAGAAAGTGGTGTTCACCGACGACGCCAGAGCCTTCACCACCTATGAGCTCAAGCCCCAGATGCGTACCCTGGGTCCGAAGTACGGCAAGCTCCTGGGCAAGATCGGCCAGAAGCTCCAGACCCTGGACGGAAACGATGTGGTGGATGCCTTCGGCCGCGGCGAGACCGTCAGGTTTGATGTGGACGGCACGGAAGTGGTGCTGGAAGCAAATGACGTGCTCACCAAATCCATGCAGAAGCCCGGGTTCATGGCCCAGGAGGACAAGGGTGTCACCGTGGTGCTGGACACCAACCTCACCCCCGAACTCATCCTGGAGGGCTATGCCCGTGAAGTGATCTCCAAGATCCAGACCATGCGCAGGGATGCCGGTTTTGATGTCACCGACCGCATCGATGTGATGTATGTGTGCCCCGACAAGCTGGCGGACGCCATCTGCGCAGGCAGCGAAGCCATCTCCAGGGCCACCCTGGCACTGGAAATGACCCGGGGCGCTGCGGATGACACCTTCACCCGTGCAGACTGGGATATCAACGGAGAAGCCGCTACCCTGGCCATCCGTGTCCATAAGTAAGGTAACGAAAAACGGCTGCCTGCAAAAGGCAGCCGTTTTCTGTATATCCCCATAATCATATCCGGACCGGTTTCCCGGACCCGATTTCAAAATGCAGGGCCGCTATGCCAAGATCCACCTTCAGGCACGTGCCAATTCCCCTGGTTCTGCCCTTCGGCACATCCCCCTGAAGCGTAAAGAGGAACTTCTGCTGGTTCACCGCCGTGGGCGCAAGACAGGCGGCCTCAAGCCCCTGAATAAACCAGTCAGGCTTTCCCTCCAGTGTGTCCGTAAGATCTTCAGGTTTCTTGCCCCGGTGCGGCACGCCCTGCTTTTCACCGAACCCCAGGGCGATAACCATGCACAGCTTTTCCCCCGGCTCAAGCAGGTTTTTCACCTGCCTTCTGTTGAAGGTAAGGGCTGCCCAGCAGGTGTTGAGCCCAAGCATCTGGGCCAGGAGCACCAGCTGCTCCCCGTAGTATCCGCAGGCCTTATCCAGGTCCATGGAGGCAGGGCCAGCCAGGATGATATAGTCGTGTACCTGCCGGAAGGATCCGTAATGGGCCAGGCGGGAATCAAAGCCGGCGGGATCGTCGTAGCGGATGCGGATATGCAGCCCGCTCTCCCGGTTGATCTCATCCGCAAGGGCGTCAAGCGCCTTCCGTATTTCCCCGTGGATCGGCTCATCCCGGAAAGCTCTGACGGAATGCCGCGCTTCCATGGCCTTTTTAAGTTCGTCTGCGCCGTTTGTCAGTAGAATCTTCATGCTGCTTCATCCTCCCGTGCCCGGCAGAGGCCGGGCTTTTTCATTTTTCCGGGGCCGGAAGGCAGTTCCGGCTGCCCGGGCGTGGCTGGAGTCGTCTCAAGTGAAACGTTACATGAATATTGCTGCGTGTTTCATGGGTGCTGCACGGCTGTTTCTTCCCTGCCCTGTTTCCTGCGGCAGGGAGGAGGGCAAATGGCATTATGCAAACACGGCAAAGGACTGGGGGCCCATCTTCCATGTATCCCCGTCCTTCTCGCATCTGCCCAGCAGGAAGACCCTTTTCCCGGGGACGGAGACGGTTTCTTCCTTTCCGGAGGCATTCAGGGCACAGATGAGACTTCCCCGCCGGTACACAAAGGGCCTGCCCGCTTCTGCCTGAACCGGTTCAAAGAGCCCGTCCGCCTGCAGATCCGGGAAGGTGTGTCTGAGTGTCAGGATGGACCGCACTGCCTGAAGCAGGGAATCCGGATCCTTTTCCTGCTTTTCCACCGTGGGGGCGTCCCCTGACGGATCCACCGGCAGATACAGGTCCTCCGGCCGGCCATCCGAGAAGCCCAGGTTCTTTCCCTCACGCCACTGCATGGGCGTCCGGGACCCCGTTCTGGTATAGCCGCCTTCCTTGGTGGGCAGGCGGCGGTAGCGCATCCCGATCTCGTCCCCGTAGTACAGGAAAGGCACCCCGGGCATGGTGAAGAGGAAGGCATAGGCCATCTTAAGCTCCTCTTTGTCCATGTGGAAGGCGGGTCTTGGGGTATCATGGTTGCAGGTGATCAGGGAGATGTAGCCCCTGTCCCTGGTGGCCAGGTACCTGGCCATATATTCCTTCAGGAAGGGGGAGATGTCATGCTCCGAGTCCCTTCGGAAATAGGAATGGTCCTCATCCGTTCCGGGATGGTTCTCATACTCCCGCATCAGGCAATTATATCCGTTCCCCGTCCAGTTCAGATAAAAGTCCATGTCAAAGCCTGCATTCAGTGCCTGCACGGGTTTTCCCCATTCCGACACCAGAGCCGCCTCCGGGAACTCCCTGTCAAGCATCCTGCGGATATCCTGCCAGATCTTTGTGGTGCCCGACTTCTTCTCATCGTCAAACTTCACCAGGGAATCTGCCATGTCCACCCGGAACCCGTCGCAGCCGTGGGACAGCCAGAAACGCATGACATCCTTCATGGCTTCCCGGGTTGCCAGGGCATCCGGTGCGTCCATGGGCATCTGCCAGGACTCCTCCGGGTGCAGGAAGCCATAGTTCAGGGCCGGCTGGCACTTGAAGAAGTTCAGCATATAGGTGCCGTCCCTGGGGGCTTCCCCGCTGACATACAGCATGTTCCTGCAGCCCCTGAACCAGGAATCCGTCCAGATATACCTGCCGGAGTACGCATTAGGCTCTTCCTTCCGGCTCTCCTGAAACCAGGCGTGCTCCTCACTGGTGTGCCCCGGCACCAGGTCCAGCAGCACATGCATGCCCCGCCTGTGGGCCTCCTCAAAGAGGCGGTACAGATCCTCATTGGTTCCGTACCTGGGCGCCGTCTTCAGGTAGTCCCGCACATCATAGCCGGCATCCCTGAAGGGGGAATCAAAGCAGGGGTTGATCCACAGGGCGTTGCATCCAAGGCTCAGGATGTAGTCCAGCTTTTCCTTGATCCCCTGAAAATCCCCAATGCCGTCCCCGTTGGTGTCATAAAAGGACTGGGGATAAATCTCATAAAAAACGGTGTCTTTCAGCCATGTGGCAGCCATGCGCATTCTTCCTTTCCGTTTGGGCCGGCTCCCGTTCTCCGGCCGGCTGTATTCAGGCACGTCAGGCTTTCGTTCCCCCATAGGTGGCGGAAGTATCCGTGAACACGGCTTTTGCGGGATCCTTGCGCCGCCCGCTGGCTGCCCGCTTCATGAGTTCCTCATAGTACAGGTCCTCATCCAGGGGAAGCTGCACAGGTTTGCCCAGGAAGGCGGACAGGTGCATGGCATTGGACAGCGTCAGGCCCCGGATGCCTTCTTCCCCGCCGGCCACCAGGGGCTCGCCCCGCAAAATGGCCCCGGCCCATGCCTTATACACGCCCTGGTGCTGGGGATTGAGGCCGTCTGTTTCCACCTCCACCACTTTCCCCGGCACGGAGCCGAAGGGCATGGTGTTGGTTTTCGTCCAGTCCTGCTCCAGCTGGTCCAGCTCATACAGATACAGCTTTTCGCCCTCCGCAATGATCTGGGCGCCGTCCATCTGCACCTCAAAACGGTTGGTGCCGTGGGGATCGCCGGTGGAGGTGATGAACACACCCGTATGTCCGTCGTCATATTTCATGTAGGCGGTGACATCGTCCTCCACCTCAATGTTGTGGAACTGGCCGTAGTTCATGAAGGCCTGCACCTCTTTGGGCATGCCCAGGATCCACTGCCACAGGTCCAGCTGATGGGGGCACTGGTTCAGCAGCACGCCGCCGCCCTCCCCGGCCCAGGTGGCCCGCCAGTCGCCGCTGTCATAGTAATACTGGCTGCGGTACCAGTTGGTGATGAGCCAGTTGGCCCGGCGAACCCGGCCGTATTTCCCGGACTGCACCAGCTCCCGCATCTTCCGGTACAGGCAGTTGGTGCGCTGGTTGAACATCATGCCAAAGACAAGATCCGGATGCTTTGCCGCTTCCTCGTTCATCTCCCGGACCTGGCGGGTATAGACCCCGGCGGGCTTTTCGCACATAACGTGAATACCCCGCTGCATGCAGGCAATCACGTATTTCGGATGGTCATAATGGGGCACGCACACGGCGCAGGCGTCCAGAAGGCCGCTGTCCAGCATGGCCATGGCGTCTTCAAAATACGCAATGTCCCCCGATACGTTCTCCCTGGCCCAGGCAATCCGGTCGGGATTGCGGTCGCAGATGGCCGTAAGTTCCAGCTCCGGCACCCACTCTCCCCCGGCCATGCGCCGGGCATATGTGGAGCCCTGGTTGCCGATGCCAATGATGCCAAACCGTATCCTGTCAGGCATGCAAGTCGCTTCCTTTCTGCTGTTCTGTTTCCATCGTCCCATGGTTTCCGTCCCATATGGGATGTATGCATCTTCTTATTCAAATCCCCGGCTCTTCAGGAAAGCGTAGGACCGTTTCAGGCACTCGATGGGATCCTCCCCGTGACAGTCGTCCTGCTCCACCAGCATATACTCCGTGCCGCCCGCTTCCGCCTTTTCAAAGACCCGGTCGAAGTTGATGTTTCCTTCGCCCACCACCGCCATCTCCCGGCCGTAGGCATAGTCCTTGAGATGAATGCAGGGAATGCGGCCGGCCAGCTTTTCCAGCCACTGTGCCGGGTCACCGCCGCCTGCCTGGACCCAGAAGGTATCCAGGGTAAAGCCCATTTCCTCCGCCGGCACGGCTTCCGCCAGAATCTCCATGACAAGTTTGCCGTTCATGCGTTTGAATTCATTGTCATGGTTGTGGTACATGAACAGTTTTCCTGCCTGATGGATCTTCTTTGCAATGGGCGGAAATGTCTCAAGCCACTTTTCAAGACTCATGTCCTTCTCCGGGTCAAAGGCCCAGAAGCCCAGCCCGATGCGGCTGCAGCCGAAGATATCGTGCTCAGAAAGCACCTGCTCCAGCTCCCCGGTGAGCCTTGGCACCGGGATATGGGTCAGGACACAGTCAAGGCCGTTTTTGTCAAGCTGTCCCTTAAGCCACCCTGCCGGATACGGGCATGTACCGGAAATCTGCACATGGCGGTACCCGATGTCCGCCACCTTTTTCAGTGTCAGGGCGAAATCCTCCAGATTCTGACAGAGACTCCGGACGGTATAAAACTGCGCACCAATCTGCATGGTCTGCCTCCTTATGTTTCTCTCACGCCTTATGCTTCTCGGCATATGCGGCATGTTATCTCAAGGTTTCCTTCTGTTTTAAAAGTAATTGCCAGACGGAAGAGGCTCCCGGGGTAACTCTTTGAAAGTCTCGGATCTTCCACAGGTATTTCTTCTGTATCCTCCCCGCAGATCTCCCCGCCGGTCACCTCAAGCACGAGCCCCTGCCCCACGGCATACAGGCCATCCCGGATCTTTTCAGGATGCTGCCGGAGCATATACACCTCCGTTACCTGACCGGGTTCCCTGAGAGAGAAGGTATCCTGGATTGTAACGTCGCCGTTTTCCTTTACATCCATCTCCCGGGTAAGCCTGAGAAGCCCTGCCTCCTGCGGATAGGCCCCCTGCATCTCCACCCTGCAGCCGTTTTCCGTACTCTGCATGCTTCCTGCATACATGCTCCCGGCTGCCTGTTCCACCTGGCCGAACATGGGAACCGAGTGGTTCCGGCTCCTGGTGTTGAACAGTTCATAGCGCCTGCCGGAAAAGGTTTTGGCGGTATAGACCACGTTCCCTATGTCAATGAAAACAGGTTCCCCGTCTCTGAAGAGGATAAAGGAACCCACGTCGTTGTGGTTATGGCTCTCCCCGTTGTGTCCTCCCTTGATATACACCGCCGTACTGCCCCGGCGGACACCCCGGACCTGCAGATCCGGCAGCAGCACATCCCCCGCATGCTCTGTCTGCCCTGCACATGCCTTTGGCATAAAGAGCCGGTTCAGCAGCCGCCAGAGCTGGGGCGTATCCGAGACATCCTGGCCTATGCTCCGCACAAGATTCAGCCCGAAATTTTTGAGCTCCTCATCCCCCAGGGCGCGTCCCGCCGCATACAGGCGTTCCCCGCACACATAGGGCCTGGCATCGCAGTCGGCAAAGTTGGCAAACCAGCCGTTCCCAAGACATACCCGCATGGGGAACTTCAGGATGTTCCGGATCTTCTCTTCCCTGAGGGGGCTGAAGCCCTCCGGGGTGAATTCGCTCCCTGTCAGGGAAGCGGTGAGTTCCAGAATATCCAGGAAGGCACCTCCCGCCATGTTCCAGTAGGCGGCACCTTCATCGCAGCCCCCGTCCTCCGGCAGCACCTGAAGCCACCTGTCCGTCATGCGAAGCCCCCGCTCCACAAGAAGGCTCAGGCGGTACCTGTCCTTCACCTGCAGGGCGGAAGTCATGAGGATATTGGACACAATCCAGGGTGTCCAGTTGCACAGGTCCCGGCGCAGGAAGCCCATCCACCAGAAATCATCCCGGGTTTCAAAGGGCTTAAGGAGCCTCTCTTCCATCTCCCGCTCTGCCCGCATCCGCACCATGGGCGTCACACGGTCCAGCTGATCCTCTGTCATATGCAGCACCAGGGAGAGGATCATACCCGTCTGAGCCGCAAACAGGTCCACCACGGGGCTTCTGGTATCCGGCAGAGGCTTCTGCACGGAGGAGGGGGATCCTTCGTGGGCGTCATTGTTATGGGCGGAGATGACCCAGCTGCTCTCCTCGCATATGCACCAGATGCCGTTAAGCACCTCATCCAGGTCCCCTGCTTCCTGCCGGATGCAGTATGCCAGGGCAGAGAGGATCAGCTTCCGTCTCCGGAAGAAGTAGGGCTGCTCAAAAACCTGGCGGTTCCCATCCCTGGAAAAGGCCATGAATGCCGTGGCCTTGAGAAGGGGATAGGGCTCTTTCATGGCCTCATCTGCCGCCTGAAGCAGGGCGTTTCTGTCCTCCTCCGGGATGCCTTCCCATTTTTCCCTGTCCTCCGCCTTCGGGAAGGGGCAGCACCAGGGAAGCTTCAGTGAAGAAAACATATCATGTTCCTGAAGATATCTGTCCAGCATGTTCGGTCTCCTTTAT
>CAMOVR010000008.1 GCA_946627565.1 uncultured Clostridia bacterium | reverse complement strand
GCCCGGATGGGACTGCATGAAATGACCGGGCACTGCCGGTTATGTCATATTGACGATCGGATTGTTGAAGATCATATGCAAAAAATCCGAATCTGTTTCCAGATTCGGACTTTTTGTGTGGTGGAGCATAGGAGATTCGAACTCCTGACCCCAACACTGCCAGTGTTGTGCGCTACCAACTGCGCTAATGCCCCGTCAACGATGCGTATTCTAGCACAGGTTCCCGGGTTTGTAAAGGGGAAAATTGCAAAGTTTTCAATTTTTTTGTTTTGGGGCATTTTGTGTAAAACAATCAGTACACTATATCTGTCAGTCTGTACCCCACAGGGAGTTCCTCTTCTTCAAGGAAAGAATAGGACGGATGCTGCAGTATGGGAAGAAATGCGTAACAGGGGATCTGATCATATTCACAGGCATACGTGGTAGACCCGAACCAGGACCCTTCCATGGCGCGCAGGTGCAGGTCCCGGGCAAACTTCGTCCGGTTGGAACAGTCATGCACCACCACGGACCAGCTCTCGCGGTCAGCCTCAGCCATCAGCTTCAGCGTCAGCTCCCTGCTCCATGCAGGGGAGAGATATCCCAGGCGGCTCATGTACAGGGGTTCTGTATCGTAATTGACCAGGTTGTTGGGGTTTAAATGGAGCTCGGCACAGTTCATGAACTGGATGCCGCTGGAGAGGATGCGGTCCTTCTTCTCATGAAACTTTTCATAGAATTCCGGTGTCATGGGTGTCTCAATGCCGACATGGGGGATCACCGCGGCGGCGGTCTCCATGTTTCCGATTACTCTGTCCGAGCACCCGGTGGCACCCAGGTTGATGCGCAGCTCGTCCAGACCTGCATCCGCCAGGGCGCGGACGTTGTCTGCGGTGATCAGTGTGCCGTTGGTGTACATGTGCTGGTAGACACCGGCATCATGGAACTTGCGGATCATCTCCGGGTACACATCGATTTCCATGAAAGGTTCCAGGTAGACATAACAGATGCTCCCCGGTTTCTTCTGAATGGAAAAGAGAAGGTCCATGTCTTCCACCCGGTACCTTCCGCCGCCGATTTCCCACATGCCTTCTCCCACCGGGGGCTGCTGGTCCAGTTCGCCGAAGTTATAGCAGAAGGGGCAGGAAATGTTGCATTTGTTTGTTTTCCGCACAGCGGTCAGTCCGGAACCTGTCAGGCAGCCGGCGCATCCCCCGGGAAATTGCGCCCGGTCTCCCACATACAGAGAGCGGCCCTGAAGGGACTGAAGATGTGGAATTGCCTGTTTCAGTTCCCTCTGACGGTGTTCAACGCTGGTTTCAATCTGGGCGAGGGTACTGAGCACAATCTCCATCTGACGGGGCCCCAGTTCTTCACCGGCCTCCTGCATCTGGGCAAACAGACTGAACCACATCAGGGCATCCTTGCGGGCAATTTTCAAACAGAATCATCCTTTCTGGCACTTCCGCTGATCCTGAAATCAGGACGGATACCAAGATCTGCTTTGGATCCTGGCGCTTTTTCAGTATAGCATTGTGGGAAGCTGCAGGCAATGCGGCTGAGACAGGAGCCAGTTTCACAAGAAAAAGGCGGCGTGCTTAATGGACAGGGCTCATCCGATTTACATTCCGGACCCGGGGCGTTACAATACAGCGGCTGCACAAAACGGCGCTTTCCCGGACGAAAAACACATCTTTGAAAGCGCCGGGAACAGATATGTGAAACGGCTGTGTGCACCATATGCTGCATGGAAAACAGGGGGCGGTTTTCTGAAAGGAATGGACAGGCTCCAGGAAATCCTGGACAAAACCAGACGGCTGGTGTTTTTTGGGGGAGCAGGGGTATCCACCGGGAGCGGGATTCCGGATTTCCGCAGTGCCGGAGGGCTGTTTTCCATGGAGGACCAGGAAGTTTTCGGCGATCTGACGCCGGAGATGATTCTTTCCTCATCCTTCTTTTACCTGCATCCGGCGCGTTTCTTCCGGTTTTACCGGAAATACATGCTGTATCCCACGGCACAGCCCAATGCCGCCCACAGGAAGCTCTTTGAGATGGAGAAAGCGGATATACTGCGGGGGATTGTCACCCAGAACATTGACGGGTTGCACAAAAAGGCCGGCAACATACGGGTATATGAACTGCACGGTTCCGTCCATGAGAACAGCTGCATGGACTGCGGCGAGCGCTACGGTCTGTCCTGGATGCTGGAAGAGCTGTCCGGGTCAGACATCCCCAGATGCCGGTGCTGCGGCGGGGTGGTCAAACCCAATGTGGTCCTCTACGGGGAAGGAATGGACAAATATGTGTGCATGGGTGCCTGCCGCGAGATCGGAAATGCGGATACGCTGATGGTTGCGGGCACCAGCCTCATGGTGGAGCCTGCGGCTTCCTTCCTTAAATACTTCCGGGGAAAGAACCTGGTGGTAATCAACAGGGACGAGACTTCGGCAGACAGCCGGGCGAGCCTTGTGATGCGTGAGGATATCTGTGAAGTGATGGACAATCTGAAGGTGCCTGTGCGGTGAGGAACGATCTTGCAAACCACCCTGTGACATGTTAAAATCCAGTACAGGAAAAAAACAGAATTCATACTTCATTCATATAGATCAAGGAGGCAGATTGTATGGGCAAACAGGTGCTTGTCGCTCTGGACCAGGGGACCACCAGTTCAAGAGCGGTTGTTTTTGATCTGGAGGGGCATATTCTGGCACAGTATGCGGAAGAATTCCCCCAGATTTATCCGCATCCCGGCTGGGTGGAACATGATCCCAATATGATCCTGCAGACACAGATAAACGCCCTGCAGACGGCTGTGCGCAGGGCAAAGATTGAGCCGGAAGACATAGCGGCCATCGGCATTACCAACCAGAGAGAGACCACACTTTTGTGGGACCGCCAGACGGGCAGATGCGTGGGCAACGCCATCGTCTGGCAGTGCCGGCGCACAGCACCCATGGTGGACAGTCTGGTCTCAGCAGGATGGTCTGATGCCATCCGGGAAAAGACCGGTCTGGTGCCGGATGCCTACTTTTCCGGAACAAAGCTGCGCTGGCTGCTGGACGAGTACGGTCTGCAGGACAAAGCGGAAAAAGGCGACCTCTGCTTTGGAACCATTGACTCCTTCCTGGTATGGCATCTGGTATCCGGACATCCCCATGTGACGGATGCCACCAACGCGGGACGGACCATGCTGTTTAACATCCATACCCAGGACTGGGACGATGAACTGCTCAATGTGCTGAATATCCCCAGGGCTGTTCTGCCGAAGGTGGTGGACTCCTGCGGTGTGGTGGGAACCCTGGATCCTGAAATCCTGGGAACCCCGGTTCCGGTGGCTTCCCTGGTGGGAGATCAGCATGCATCTCTTTTCGGACAGACCTGCTACAGCACAGGCATGGCGAAGAATACCTACGGCACAGGCTGTTTCATGCTCATGAACACAGGAAGCTCCTGCGTCAGCTCCCGCAACGGACTTCTGTCCACCATGGCATGGAGAACCAAGGACGGTCCCAGCTATGCCCTGGAAGGCAGCGTTTTTATGGGCGGCGCCACCATGCAGTGGCTCCGGGATGAAATGGGTCTGGTCAAGAATGTGGCCGAGAGTGAAAAGATCGCCACGTCCATAGAATCCACCGGCGGTGTGTACCTGGTGCCTGCCTTTACGGGTCTTGGTGCTCCCTGGTGGGACATGTACAGCCGCGGAACCCTGGTGGGCATGACCCGGGGTACAGGCCGGGCACAGATTGTGCGTGCCTCCCTGGAAGCCATTGCATACCAGACCTGTGACCTTCTCAAGGCCATGGTGCAGGACAGCGGTACGAAACCCAACTGCCTGCAGGTGGACGGCGGGGCCAGCGCCAACGGATTTCTGATGCAGTTTGAAGCAGACATCATGGGTATTCCGGTGGTGCGTCCGCAGGTACTGGAGACCACGGCCCTTGGCGCAGCCATGATGGCAGGCCTGGCGGTGGGCACTTACGGAAGCATGGACGAACTGAAGGGACTCTGGCATCAGGACCTGATCTTCGAGCCTTCCATGACGGCGGAGAAGCGGGAAGAACTCCTGCATGGCTGGCACAGGGCCGTAGAACGTGCCAGGAACTGGATTGAACACTGAAACATGGACCTGACAGATATACAGAAAGAAGGAAAGACGTGTTCGACATTTTGATTGTGGGTGCCGGTGTGGTGGGCAGCAGTGTGGCCCGGGCACTGAGCCGGTACCAGGCGTCCATTCTTGTGGTGGATGCTGCTTGTGATGTGGCAGAGGGCTCCAGCAAGGCCAACAGCGGAATTGTACATGCCGGGTATGATGCTGTTCCCGGGACACTGAAGGCAAAGCTGAATGTGCGCGGCGCCGAAATGTACCCTTCTCTGTGCGAGGAGCTGGGTGTGCCTTACCGCCGCAACGGCGCAATGATCCTGGCTTTTTCGGAAGATGACAGGAGTACGCTGAAGAAGCTCTATGACCAGGGAATCAAAAACGGCGTTAAGGAACTGCGGATCATTGAAAAGGAAGAAATCCTGGCCCTGGAGCCGCAGACCAGCCCGGAAGTGGTATGTGCACTTCTGGTGCCCACCAGCGGCATTGTAAGTCCCTATGAGATGGCCTTTGCCCTGGCGGATCATGCAGCGGTCAATGGCGTGGAATTCCGTTTCCAGACAAAGGTTGACTCCGTCAGATGGGAAAAGGACCACTGGGAAGCCGAGACAAACCAGGGGAAGATCCAGGCCCGGATCCTGGTGAACTGCGCAGGCGCCAGCAGCGCGGACCTGCACAACCAGATGGGCGGGGAAAAGGCGGAAATCATTCATCGGCGTGGCCAGTACTATATTCTGGATCATCCCGATGTGCTTCCCTTCGATCATACCATGTTCCAGTGCCCCACAAAGATGGGCAAGGGAATCCTGGTGGCGCCCACGGTCCACGGCAATGTGCTGCTGGGACCGACGGCTGAGGACATTCAAGATCCTCTGGACGTGGCTACCACGGCAGAGGGGCTTGAAAGCGTGCTGAAGGCCGCCCGCCTGACCTGGCCGGGTCTGTCCGTGCGCACAGCCATCACGAACTTCTCCGGTGTCCGTGCCCATGAAATTCATGGGGACTTCATGGTGGGCAAAGTGGCCGGCCACGCGTATGAGGCAGCCGGCATGGAGAGCCCCGGACTGTCTGCAGCGCCTGCTGTGGGCGAGATGCTGGAGGAAATCATTGTCCGGGAAGAAGGACTGGAAAAGAAGGCACAGTGGCTGCCGGCTCCTGTGCATCCCAGACCCTTCAATGAGATGACCGACCAGGAGAGGCAGGCTGCCATAGAGGCGGATCCCCTGTACGGAAAGATCATCTGCAGGTGTGAAGTAGTGACAGAGGCGGAAATCCGCGCTGCCATCCGGCGTCCTGTGGGTGCCACCAGTGTGGATGGCGTCAAGCGCCGCACCCGTGCAGGTATGGGCAGGTGCCAGGGCGGCTTCTGCTCACCGAGGGTTGTGGAGATTCTTGCAGAAGAGCTGCATATCCCCATGACGAGCGTACGCAAGGGAGGCCCGGGCAGTGAACTGCTGGTGGGCACTATTCAGGAAGCCATGGCAAAGGAGGCGGAAGCATGACGGAGAAGGATCTGGTGATCATCGGCGGCGGGCCGGCCGGTCTTGCGGCAGCCATTGGCGCATGGGAAGACGGCATCCGGGACATGGTGGTTCTGGAGAGGGAAAAACAGGCCGGAGGCATTCTCCGGCAGTGCATTCACAACGGTTTTGGACTGCACCGCTTCGGCGAGGAGCTGACAGGTCCGGAATATGCCCAGCGGGATATTGACAGGGCAAAGGAACTGGGCATTCCGATCCAGTGCAATACCACCGTTCTCTCCGTCACGGAGGAGAAGGTGGTAACCTGTGTCAGCGCGGAAAAGGGACTGGAAATCATTCATGCCAGGGCCATTATCCTTGCCATGGGCTGCCGGGAGCGGCCCAGGGGCGCCCTCGGAACGCCCGGTACCCGGTGTGCAGGCATCTATACCGCAGGAACCGCCCAGAAGTTTGTCAACCTGGAGGGCTTCATGCCCGGCAAGCGCGTGGTGATCCTGGGCAGCGGCGATATTGGCCTGATCATGGCAAGGCGCATGACACTGCAGGGCGCAAAGGTGCTGGCCTGCGTGGAACTCATGCCCTTCTCCTCGGGCCTGAACCGGAACATTGTTCAGTGCCTGCAGGACTTTGATATTCCTCTGTATCTGTCCCACACCGTAACCAATGTGGAAGGCAGGGAGCGCCTGACAGGTGTCACCGTGTCTGAGGTGGGACCGGACAGGAAGCCCATCCCCGGTACGGAAATCCATTTTGACTGTGATACCCTTCTGCTCTCCGTGGGTCTGATCCCGGAGAACGAACTGAGCAGGACGGCAAAGGTGGAACTGTCCCCGGTCACCAGCGGCGCTGTGGTCAACGATCTTCTGGAGACCAGCGTCCCCGGCATCTTCTCCTGCGGAAACGTCCTGCATGTCCATGACCTGGTGGACTTTGTTTCCGAAGAGAGCTTCAAGGCAGGCCATGCGGCAGCGGACCTGATTCTCCACGGAGCAAAGCGTTCCGACACCATCCGGGTTCTGGACGGGGAAGGCGTGCGCGGAACGGTGCCCCAGATGATCCGCAGGGGCTCCGCAGATGAAGTGCGGCTTATGTTCCGTCCTGCCGGCGTCTATAAGAACGCCTCGGCGGTGGTCATGTGCGGGGACCGGGAAGTGGCCAGAAAGCGGGCCATGATCTTTACCCCCGGTGAAATGGCCGTGCTTCCCATTCCCGGGAACAAGGTGGCAGAGCTTGACGGGGACATTACCGTGAAAATGGAGGTGAAAGCATGACGGAAAAGGTCATTACATGCATCAACTGCCCCATGGGCTGCAGAATGACGGTGCAGATGGAAGGAAAGGAAATCCTGAAGATCACCGGGAACACCTGCAAACGCGGTGAAACCTATGCCAGGCAGGAGTGCACGGAACCCATGCGCATGGTGACGGCTGTTGTCCCGGTGGAGGGAAGCCGGATGCCGGTTTCCGTAAAAACCAGGACGCCGATTCCCAAGGCGCGGATTCAGGCCTGCATGAAGGCACTCTCCGGTGTCAGGCTGACGCTTCCGATTCATGAAAAGGACGTGGTGCTGCCGGATGTGTGCGGCACAGGCGTAGACGTGATTGCCACCAGGACACTGATGGCGTAAAAACAGACAGGCAGCAGAGAATCTTCTGCTGCCTGTTTTGCACGTATCTGCATTTTGTGGGACACGCCGGGTGTTTATGCAAGAATAAACTGGATATCCGCTGTTGTCAGGGAATCTATGCCATCCACACTGGTCTGTACCACATCACTGCTGGCCTGCCGTTTTTTCTCCTGCAGTGCCACAACTTTTTCCTCAATGGAATCATGGGCGATGAGTTTATAGACAGTGACGGGCTTGGTCTGCCCGATCCGGTATGCCCGGTCTGTAGCCTGCTCCTCAACCGCAAAATTCCACCAGGGATCCAGATGAATCACTGTGTCTGCACCCACCAGGTTCAGACCTGTGCCGCCTGCCTTGATGGAGATGAGCATGACCTTGATCCGGTCTTCGCGGTTGAACCTGTCAGCCATCTCCACACGCACGGATCCGGGGGTTTCACCACTGATGTAATATGAACGGATATCCTTTTCATCCAGGTAATACCGGAAATGCTCAAGTACCCGGGTAAAGGAGGAGAACACCAGGATTCTGTGGCCGCCCTGAATGGCTGCCATGACCTGGTCAAGGGCGACGGAGAGTTTGGCAGAGGTTTCCAGATAGTCCTCCAGAAACACGGAAGGATCCACACAGATCTGGCGCAGCCTTGTCAGGGCGGAGAATACGGAGACGCCCTTTTCGGTTTTAATCAGCTCCCGGGCCTGATGCAGATACGCTTCATAGACTTTGCGCTGTTCGTCTGCCATGGAGACGGTAACCAGAACAACTTCCTTACTGGGCAGACTGTCCAGCACTTCCTCCTTGGAGCGGCGCAGCAAAAACGGGGATACCCGTTTTGCAAGAGTGGCCCTGGCGATGTCCTGGTCCTTCTCCGGTTCATATTTTTCCCGGAAATCCTTCTCTGTGCCAAGATACCCGGGCATCAGGAAATCAAAGATGGACCAGAGGTCTAAAAGGGAGTTTTCCACCGGCGTACCCGTCAGGGCCAGGTGCATGCTGCCTTCCACTTTCCGGATGGCCTGAGCCTTCTGCGTGGAGGCGTTTTTCACATTCTGGGCTTCATCTGCCAGAACCAGGGAGAACTTCTTTCCCTGATAGGCATCAATATCCAGACGGAGGGAATCGTATCCTGTAATAAAGAATTCCATTCCTTTATCTGGAATGCTGCCAATGGCGGCAAGACGTGCCCCTCTGCTTCCGACAATCATGCCAACCGGTATGCTGTCACCCATCCATTTCCTGATTTCGTTTCGCCAGTTGTAGACCAGAGATTTGGGACAGACGATCAGCACAGGCATGTCAAAACCGGAACAGGAAAGGAATGTGAGGACTTCCAGCGTCTTTCCAAGGCCCATATCATCTGCCAGAATCCCCGAGAACCCATATTTTGAAAGCTTTTTCATCCACCTGACGCCGTCTGCCTGATAGGGACGCAGGACGTTTTTCAGGTTTTCCTGAAGCGAAAGTGTTTCCTTCTTATAGCCCAGAACATCTACAATGGCATCCTTCACTTGTTTGTCCATGGAGATGTCCACACCGGCTTCCCGGTAGCTGTCCAGAAGCATCACATGGTAAAAGGGAAGGACTGCATGGGAGAGATCCTTTTGCGCACCGGCTTCCTCGATGATTTCTTCCACCGGTGCCATGGTTTCCCTGTCCAGCAGGATCAGATTGTCCCTGAGCAGGTAGAAGTTCTTCTTTTTCCGGTAGGCGGCATAGATCGCTTCCAGTTCCTTGGTGGTAAACATGTCGCTGTGGAAAGTCAGGCTCAGCCAGCCTTTCACCTGGCTGGCCCGGATTCTGATGGGCGGTGCCTTACGGATATTCAGGTTTTTCAGCTTATCATCCAGATAGATCGAGGCAATCTGGCGTAGAGGCTCAAGATCACTGGTAAGGAAGAAAATGACATCCTCTGATGCGGAGATTTTCCCGTTCACAGTGCCATGAAGCGATTGAACCATGGAAACATAGGAACGGATCAGGGCCTGCTCCAGAGGCTTTCCTTCAAAAAAGTCAGGGTCCTTCTTTTCATCACCCAGCCAGTAGCCAGTTTCAAACCGCAGGGTATTTCCTTCCAGGGAGATATGCAGGGTGATGCGGAATGTGTTGTCCTGAGCCTTTTTCATAATGCCGGATGTAACGGGCACAATTCTTTTGGCAATCAGATCGGAAACATAACTGATTTCCTTTTCTGTGCGTCCTGCAAAGTACCTGAAGAGTTCAGCATGGACAGGGGAATCAAAGTGATAAAGCGCAATGAGACGTGAGACGGGATTCAGAACAGCCAGCTGTTTTTCGGCAACGACCGGTATGGTTTCATTCTTTCTATCTGTAAGGGGCGGGTTCAGAATCAGTCTGCCCCCGGCATCCAGACGGACAGAGGCTGTTTCTTCTTTCTCCAGGATGGTCCAGTTTCCGTCCTCAGAAATGACGGCATCTGGGCGGAGCTCCGGAGAAATCATGGAAAAGAAGACCGGAATGTGATCCGGTGAGATCTGAAAAATCGGACTTGCGGCCCTGCGGCTGGAAGCATACTCTGTAAAATGGCGCATTAGCTCCTGCCAGGAAGCTTCGAAAGCATCCGGGGACAGGTACACGGAAAAGTGCGGACGGATGGTTATCTCCCTGCCTGTTTTAAGAGCTTCACAGAAGGTCGCCGCATTCTGGATGTAATACATTTTCCCGCCCTTTTCGCCGATTTTCATACGGAAATAAAGGGGATCGCCGTTTGCAGGCAGTTCGGTCAGTTCCAGCTGGACGGACAGGACATTTTCATGCGGGGACTCTGTGTTCAGCAGGCCTTTATCATCCAGACGGTCCAGAAAGTCCAGGAAGGAAACCCGAGCCCTTTCCCGCTCAGCCAGTTCTTCTGCAGTCATGCCGGCTACAGCGCCCAGCGTGTAATATGCTTCCCCATACAGCTCCTTCTGCTTTTCTTCACTCAAGGACATCTCATACTGGCGGAGGAAGAGCAGAAGCGGGAACCATGGCTTGCTTGTCCCGTGACGCACCTTCAGGTCTGCTCCGATGGAAAAATAATATCCCAGCGGCATGTCCGTATCTGACAGATCCTTCACAATGGCAAGGTACTCCATGGTCCCGCTGGCAGTGTTGTACTGAAAGTACACATCATACCGGTCGGCAGGGAAATCTGCATGATCACGGCTTTCCTCAAGGAGGGCGGCGATACTGTTTTCGTCAATCCTGTCCAGCAGCATGGGAAACCTCCATTTTGTTTATTTCGGGAAACAGTTTGTTCATGCAGTCAAAATGTGTACCCACAGCGGCTATATAGATCAGCGCTTCTCCCTGGGCTCCGGTATCTTTCCATTCCTGCGCATACTTCACCGCGATGGAATCGTCGTTCCGGGCCAGATGAATCAGAGCTTCCTGGGCTTTTGATGCGTTGGATGCACGCATGGCACGCTTGTACTTTTTCCGGAGGACGCCGTTAATGTCCTTCCGCAGATCCGGACGGGCATCCAGGACTGCATCCAGAAGACGGCAGCTTAGAATGTCAGGATCGTAATCGTTGATATCTGCATCCGGATCTTCGCACAGATTAATTTCAATCTTCCATTCAGGCTTGTATCCGTACCAGTACAGGTTCTCCTCCTGCTTATTCCTTTTTTTCCATGCAGAAAGAAAAAGATCGTGACCGATCACGGAAACCAGCTGACGATAATCTGTGCTGCTGTCCATATTGCGTACCACGTTGTCCACGATGCTGCCCATTCTGTCCAGACAGCCTTCCTCTGTCAGCTTCCTTATCATGGGTATGTCGACCGTAAGTTGCTCAGGACGCTGCAGGGCTTCATAAATGGTAAAAAAGCTGTCACACAGCGGCGGATCCTCCGTCAGCAGACGCTTCATGAGGTGATTCAGAAAATCCAGTTGTATCCGTTCATTTTTCTTCCGGGCATCCTCATAATATGTCAGCAGCTGTCTGCGGGAAAAGCTGCTGTCGTAACGTCCTGCAAGATAGGGAAGATAACGTATGGTCAGGGCATCATCCGCGGCGATATAACGGGTGATCTCATCTTTTTCCTGCTGGGAAAACTCATCCTCTCTGTAGTTGTTACTCAGAAGATAAACCAGGGCGGTCATGCATTCGTACCTGTGCTGATAGAGGGGAGAAAAGATGACATCATGTTTCCTCGCGTATAAGAAATATGAGATACAACTGTCAAAATCATCTCTTGACAGAGAGAAGCCAGGGTTTTCCATGCATCTGGCCAGCTCCAGAAGGAATTCGGTTATCTCCGGGTCTGTCAGTGACGGGGAACATACATCTGCACACTGGAGAAAGAGATGTTTCATAAATCCATAGGTTGATGAACCGGTTTTCTTCAAGTTCTCCAGACTGGCATACAGCATGGCCTTCGGATCTGAGTATGGGATATTTCCGCCGTTTTTTTCTATGAGACCAAGAGCTGCCGCAATATGCGGACATGCCTGACGGGTTCTGAAAACATTACACTCACATGTCAGATGCAAAAAATCGACACAGACCATATTGGAGCAGCTGCCGTTTTCCGGGAAATAGGCCTTGTCATATCCATTTTTGAGAAAATAGCATGTGCCATTCATGAATCGTTCGGCGCGGAGTTTGGAAACCTGCGGATATCGGGATAAATAGGTTTTATAGCTTATCATGTGGTGCGCCTTTCTTATTTCTGTTTCGTCATACAGGAATCTTTACAGGTACAGCAATCATGAACAAAAGCAGCCCCAGAAAGACGGTGCTTTCTAGGGCCTGAGAACCGGCAGAGCCGTCAGGGTGTATCCTGCTGGTTGTTTTGCTTTTGATTCCTGAAACGGTGGGAAACCCAGTCGTCGGATTCATGCTGCAGGTTTTCAATGCGCTGCATGGCTTCAGCGTCTTCCTTCTCTTCCTTTTTCCTGCGGATGGCTGCCACAATGGCTATGATGATTCCCAGAACCAGAATGACGCCGCCAAGGGCAGCCCAGGTGATCCAGTTGGACAGCAGGTTCTCCACGACACTGGGGACCGGGGTCACCAGGGGACTGACAGGGGAAGGTGTGGTAAGGGCTGATGTGGTTTCGCCGGGGATGGTATTGCCCATGACCACAGCCGGAATGGGTGTCCCTTCACTGCGGGGTCTGGGTGTCAGATCGGTTTCCATTGTGGAGATCGGGACCGGGGTGGCCGTGACCAGGCTTTCCATGTAATCGTTATAGGCGGTATCGGACATCATGGCCAGGGTGTCCGCCCGGACATAACCCTCGGTGCTTCCGGACAGAATGTGATGCCAGAGCCAGCCGGTTTCCGGGTTCTCCACCTGTCCGGTGACTTCCACCACGTCTCCTTCCGTGATGGGGTCAAGGAGGACGCTGCGCTCATCTGCGGCACTCTGGATATGGGTTTCCTTGATAACCCTGGCATGCCCCACAATGGGTTCAGGGGTGGAATGGACAGGAGCTGCAGATGTGCTCTCGGTGGGAGATGTGCTTTCGGAATCGGCATCCTGTGCGGCATCGGTGGGGGCGGAAGCATCTTCAGCTGCGCCGGACGGTACTTCGGTGGGGTCGGCTGCCGGAGCATCGGTGGCTCCAGGAGCCGGGACTTCCGTGGGCTCAGCAGCGGGTGCAGCGGTAGCTTCGGGAGCCGGAGCTTCCGTGGGCTCAGCAGCGGGTGCGTGTGTGGCTTCAGGAGCCGGAGCTTCCGTGGGCTCTGCGGCCGGAGCTTCGGTGACTTCAGCCGCAGGTGCATCGGTGGCTTCAGGGGCCGGAGCTTCTGTGGGCTCTGCGGCCGGAGCTTCGGTGACTTCAGCCGCGGGTGCCTCAGTGGGATCGGGAGCCGGGGCTTCCGTGGGCTCAGCAGCGGGTGCCTGTGTGGCTTCGGGAGCCGGAGTTTCCGCGACTTCAGCCGCGGGTGTCTGTGTGACTTCGGGAGCCGGAGTTTCCGTGACTTCAGCCGCGGGTGTCTCAGTGAGATCGGCGACAGGAGTCTGTGTGGGAGATGCCGCTTCATTTGAAGAAGAATCGGGAGCCAACGTGGGGACGGTACCCTCTTCAGCGACAGAACTTGAAGCTTCGGTGGGAACCGGATTCTCGACAGGGGCAGAATCTGCCGCATTTTCAGGGAGTGCATCCGGGGTCAGGAAGGCTTCATCCGGAACCGGTGCGCCATCCGCTGTCAGAACGGGCATGGGGGAAAGAAGGGTGGCTTGATAGGCATCACTGTCTTCCTGAGACAGGAGCACCACCTGGTCCGCCGGGACATAGCCTTCGTTATACATGGTGCCATCCAGGTAAAGCACCCTGTACCATTCTTCATCCTCTGCCATGACGCTGCCAAGGACCCAGACATAGGTGTCGGCGGAATCCAGAATAAAGGTTTCCTCGCCGCCGGCTTCATCACAGACAATGACACCGGAACCGATGGTTGTGGCCCAGCGCTGGATGTCTGCATCTTCGGGAAGGGCGGCAGCTTCCTCCTCTTCTGCCTCATAATAATCCACGGCTTCTTCTTCCGCAGACAGAACAGGGGGCATATCTTCCTCTTCCGCTTCCACAGGCATTTCCCATGTTTCATCCGTGCTGAAGCCGCCCAGGGAATTATCCGGGCCAAAAACAGAGGCTTCTTCCGCTGTTGCTTCATCTTCCAGGACAATGAGTACGGATTCCGCAGCCGGCAGCATGGGAGCCACTTCTTCCAGGACGGATGCAGGTTCTGCTTCAGGCAGGGGAGAGGTGGAGACATACAGAAGGAAGAGATCGGCAGGTGTTTCTGCATCCTCTTCCGTAAAGACAGAGACCTCCAGTGCCTTCTCCGGATCCATCTTTTCTCCGGTATCCTTAAAAGCCAGAACGGATCCGGAAGCCGGGCTGAAAAGGTATGCATCTGAAAGGGAAGAGAAGAGAACCGTCAGGGTTTCCAGGGGAGCATCCTCCGGAACCTGGACCCAGAAAGCTGCCGGATCCGTGTCCGGAACCGGGGAGGCATCTGCCCGGGCTTCTTCATTGTCCGGATCCCAAAGGACTGAAATCTGGTAAGGCAGCATCTCCGTGACGATGCTTTCAGGGTCTGCAGTAGTCTCTGCGTGACCGGTGAAGATGGGGGAGATGAGCATCAGGGTGAACAGAAAGACAGTCAGCAGGGTACCCGCCTTGCGGATACGGAGCATACAAATCGCCTCCAACTATGATGTGGCAGAGAAAAGGGCTCAGGCCTGGCAGAGACGGAGCAGGGCATTGGCATAGATTTTGGCTGCCAGGATCATCTGATCCAGTTTGACGTACTCATTGGCCTGGTGCGCCAGATCTTCATCGCCGGGGAAAGCGGCACCGTAGGCTACGCCCTGTTTGAGGTATTTGGCATACGTTCCGCCGCCCGTGGATTCCGGCTCGCCCTTCAGGCCGCTTTCTTCCGTGTAGGCAGCCAGAAGCGCCGTCACCAGCTCGCTGTCAGCGGGTACATGGTGGGGAGGCGTTTTTTTGACGGTGTCAATGGTGAAACCGGGAAGGTGGGAAACCAGGATCTTTTCAAGCCGGTCAAGGTCCGCGTCGATGGGGCAGCGGTTGTCAAAGGTGCAGTGGATTTCCCCGTCCACAAGATGGAGAATGCCCACATTGCAGGTCAGGGCGCCGGAGATGGGATCCGAGCAGCTGATGCCCAGGGCTTTTCCGTCATACTCCATGGGGTAGACGTCCGCCAGTGTGCGCAGGGGACCCTGTACCCCCAGTTCCTTGAGCAGCAGGAGCATCATGCCGATGGCATTGCGGCACTCCATGGGATAGGCGGAGTGGCCGGGAATGCCCAGGGCTGTGAGCCTGACGCCATCCGGCGTGACTTCGGCAAAACAGGGAAGCCCTGTCTTTTTGGCCCAGGCAGCGGTCTGATCCGCAATCTCCTGGCCGCCGGCCACCAGAGCCACGGATTCACCGGGAATGACGTTCATGCGTTCACCCGTCATAAGGGACAGGACCTGCAGGCCGTCTTTGGACAGGGGAGCGTGGGCCTTTACCGCCAGCATGGCTTTTTCCGTATTGATCAGGGGGAAGGAAGCATCCGGGGAAAATCCCATGTCCGGCATGCCTGCGTGGGCGGCGTAGTAGGTGATGTCCTCACAGCCGCTTTCTTCGTCACAGCCCAGGATCAGGCGGATGGAGCGCCTGAGAGGAATGCCGCAGTCCCGGATGGCCTTCATGGCCAGCAGGGAGGCCAGGGCGGGACCCTTGTCATCCCCGCTGCCCCGGGCATAGATCCTGTCGCCGATCCGGGTGGGGGTGAAGGGATCCGTTTTCCAGCCGTCCCCGGCGGGCACTACGTCAAGATGGCCAAGGACGGCGATCTCCTCGGGGTTTTCACCTGGGGCACGCAGGGTGACGTCTCCGGCGTAGCCGTCTATAATGCGTGTTTCAAATCCCATGGCAGCTGCGTCTTCCATGGCCATGTCCAGCATGCGCCGGACCTCTTTCCCGAAGGGGGCACCGGGTTCTGCTTCGCCTTTCAGGGAGTGGACGGACAGCCAGCGGCTTAAGATACGGGCATAGTCTTCTTTCCAGCTGTCCAGCAGCTCTTTGATTTTCTCCTGCATATGCAACAAGTTCCTTTCTGTCACGCCTGGTTCTGCATTCAGGCATTGCGGGGATCCCGGGAAGTGCGCTTGGGTGCATCCGGGTCGATGTATTCGATTTCCAGTCTGTCAAAGGGAACGGATTCCAGAAAAGCGTCCGGCAGAAAATGCGTCTGGCCGAACTCGTCCCATTCCCTCTGGTTCTTGTCAAGCCAGATGGGCCTTGAAATATCCAGTTTCTGGAGCGCACTGGCAAGAGCGTCCTGCGGATCGCTCCGGACGCAGGGTACCACGATCTGTTTATCCATACGGTGCCGGTGTATTGTGCGGACCCATAGAGCGCTTGCCATAGAATACCTCCGGGAAATGATTCGTTCACACTTTACATTATGCCATGACCGCCCTCAGGTTGCAAGGGACAAACGTAATCCTGCTGAAATCCTGTCTGGACTCCCGTCTGAATTGCAGGAGGAGATCATATGATGCATGGCTGGACGTTATAACAGAGACATATTGATATAGGAGGAAAGGCGCATGCAGCCTGCAGACGGGAAAAGGATGCGGGCAGAAAAAACAGGGAAAAAGCCGGTGAAAAACAGTTATGCAGAAAAAGGGAGATGTGGTATACTTGCCTTAAAAGACTCTCACAAAGTATGGAGGAATATCATATGCGGTTCGGTCATTTTGACGATGCTCACCGGGAGTATGTCATTGAGACACCAAGAACACCATATCCCTGGATCAACTATCTGGGGTGTGAACGCTTTTTCGGCCTGATCAGCAATACGGCAGGCGGCTACTGCTTCTACCGTGATGCCCGTCTGCGCCGCATCACCCGCTATCGCTACAACAATATACCTGTGGATACCGGCGGACGCTATTTCTACGTCAAGGACGGGGATACGGTATGGAACCCCGGCTGGAAGCCCACAAAGACGGAGCTGGACAGCTACAGCTGCCGGCACGGTATGGGATATACCGTGATCCGGGGCGAGAAGAACGGCGTGGCCTGCCAGCAGCTGGCCTTTGTGCCCCTGGGGGAAAACGCTGAGGTGCACCAGGTGACACTGGAGAACCTTTCAGACGGCCCGAAGGACCTGATCCTGACCAGCTTTGTGGAGTTCTGCCTGTGGAACGCCCAGGATGACATGCTGAATTTCCAGCGCAATTTCTCCACCGGTGAGGTGGAAGTGGAAGACGGCGTGATCTACCACAAGACGGAATACCGTGAGCGCCGCAACCACTATGCATTCTACGGGGTCAACTGCCCGGTGGACGGCTTTGACACCGATATGGAGACTTTCCTTGGCCTGTATAACGGCATGGATGCGCCTCAGGCTGTGATAAGCGGTCAGATGGGCAACTCCATCGCCTCCGGCTGGCAGCCCATGGCAGCGCACCAGATCCGGGTTCACCTGGAGAAGGGCGGAAAGAAGACCATGAATTTTGTCCTGGGCTATGTGGAACTGCCGGAAGAAGAAAAGTTCGTGGCGCCCGGGGTCATCAACAAGAAGCCTGCCAAAGAGATTCTCGCAAGGCTTCATTCCGATGAACAGGTGGCGGAAGCTTTCCGGAAACTCCATGCCCACTGGGACAGCCTCTTTGGCCAGTATGAGCTGAAGATCGGGGATGAGAAGCTCTCCCGCATGGTCAATATCTGGAATCCCTACCAGTGCATGATCACCTTCAACATGAGCCGCTCCACCTCCATGTTTGAAAGCGGCATCGGCCGCGGCATGGGCTTCAGGGATTCCTCCCAGGATCTTCTGGGCTTTGTGCACCAGATTCCGGAGCGGGCCAGGGAGAGGATCCTGGACATCGCCTCTACCCAGTTCAGGGACGGCGGATGCTATCATCAGTACCAGCCCCTGACCAAAAAGGGCAATAACGAAATCGGCGGCGGCTTCGGTGACGATCCCCTGTGGCTGATTGCCGGTACCGCGGCCTATATCAAGGAAACCGGCGACTATGGCATCCTGGATGAGAAGACGCCCTATGACTGCAACCCGGATGACTGCGGGACGCTGCTGGAACATCTGGAAGTCTCCCTCGGTCATGTGGTGAACAATCTTGGCCCCCACGGGCTGCCCCTCATCGGCAGGGCAGACTGGAACGACTGCCTGAACCTGAACTGCTTCTCGGATACCCCCGATGAGAGTTTCCAGACCTACAGCAATCCCAATGCACCGGATGACCGGGTGGCAGAGTCTGTTCTGATTGCCGGCATGATGGTTTCCATCGGGCCGGAGCTGGTGGCGCTGGAACGCCGCCTTGGCCGGAATGACAAGGCGGATGAGCAGCAGAAGGCCATCGACCGGATGCGGGAAGCCGTACTGAAGGACGGCTGGGACGGCGAATGGTTTGTCCGTGCCTATGATGCCTTCGGGCATAAGGTGGGCAGCCATGAGAATGAGGAAGGAAAGATTTTCATCGAGAGCCAGGGCTACTGCGTCATGGCCGGCATCGGCGTTGAGGACGGAAAAGCCCAGAAGGCATTGGAGTCGGTGGAAAAGTATCTGGAGACAAAGCACGGCATTGTCCTGCTGCAGCCTGCCTTTACCAGGTATCACAGGGAGCTGGGCGAGGTTACCAGCTATCCCATGGGATACAAGGAGAACGCGGCCATTTTCTGCCACAACAATCCCTGGATCATCGCAGCGGAAACCGTCCTGGGCCATGGCGACCGTGCCTTCTCCCTTTACAGCCGCATCGCGCCGGCTTACCGGGAGGAAATCTCGGACCTGCACAAGATGGAGCCCTACGTCTACAGCCAGATGATCGCCGGCAAGGACGCACCCCATTTCGGCCAGGCCAAGAACAGCTGGCTGACGGGTACCGCAGCCTGGAACTTCCATGTGATTTCCCAGTGGATCCTGGGCATCAAGCCCGACTGGGACGGCCTGAAGATCGATCCCTGCATTCCCCATGGATGGGACGGCTATACGGTGAACCGCTCCTTCCGCGGCGCCAGGTATCATGTGCATATTGAGAACCCCTCCCATGTCTGCCGGGGCGTTAAGAAGCTCACGGTCAACGGAGAAGTCATGGACGGCAACGTAATACCGGTCTTCCCCGAGGGCAGCGAAGTGGAGGTTGTGGCAGAGTTGGGCTGAGGACGCATGTCCCAAACAGACTGCTGACAGCAGAATAACCGTATCTTTTCAGCCTGCCGGGCATCTGCCAGGCAGGCATTGTTTCTGTGAAATGGACACAGGCCACGGGGAAAGTACTTCTGAAATACATGTCTGCCGCCTTGACAGAAAAGGGAAGACAGATATTATATTTTGAATCACAGAAATCCCGGACGGATTTCTGCGGGTTTGCGTATGCACGGAGGCGCCGGAAATGCTTTTCCGGAACCTGAGAAAGACAGGCATATGGCATGACGGGTGTCCCCGGAAGAGGGACTGATCATATCAGGAAGGGTGCGGGACAGAGCATGAAAGTATTTATCAGTGCTGACATTGAAGGCACAGCCTTTACCACGTACTGGTCCGAGACGGAACTGAAGGAAAATGTATACAGCCGTGCCGCCGCGGAGATGACCAGGGAAGTCCGCGCAGCCATTGACGGCGCCGTGGCGGCAGGTGCCGATTCCATTCTGGTCAACGATGCACATGACTTCGGCATCAACCTGGATCCCAACGAGATGCCAGAGTGTGTGGAGCTGATCCGGGGCTGGAGCGGCAGTCCCATGTCCATGGTGGAAGGCGTGGATGAGACCTTTGATGCGGCCATGTTTGTGGGCTATCATGCGGCAGCCGGCCGTTACGGCAACCCTCTGTCCCATACCATGTCCACAAAAACCACCCGGGTGACCTTAAACGGCCTGCCCTGTTCCGAGTTTCTGCTCTATTCCTGGGCCTGCGCAATGAAAGGTGTGCCCACGGTCTTCCTGGCAGGGGACCAGGCCCTGGTGGATGACAGCCGGGAACTGCACCCGTGCCTTAAGACGGTGGCGGTCAAGAGCGGCTTTGGCGGCATGACCAGATGTCTTGCCCCTGTCAAGGCCCACAGGCTGATCCGGGAGGAGAGCGAGAAGAGCCTCCGGCAGGACCTGGGGAAAGCCCGGATTACACTGCCGGGACACTATGAGCTCAGGATCTCCTACCGGGAACACAAGCAGGCCGTGCGGAATTCCTTTTTCCCGGGCTGCCGCCTGGAGGAAAACAGCACCGTGTCCTTTGTAACCGACGACTATATGGCGCTGCTGACCGCTGCCCATTTCTGTCTGTGATGCCCTGATTCCATTTGACCTGAATCCATCTGCCGTGATTCAGAAAAGGCGGTAAACATGTTTCGTATTATGACAGCGGATGAAGCCATCTCTCTTGTAAGGGACGGGGACTGCATCTGTGTGAATTCCTTTGTGGGCATTGAAAACCCCACAGCCCTGCATCAGGCGCTGTACCGGCGTTACCAGGCCACCCATTCCCCCAAGCACCTGACCATCATCTCCTCCGCCGGTTTCGGCAACTGGGAAGAGGACGGCTGCGGGGAAGGCTATATCCGGGAAGGCGCGGTGGACAGGCTGATCTGCGGCCACTTTGGCGCCATGCCCAGCACCAAGAAGATTATCCTGGAGAACCGGTTCGAGGCCTACAATCTGCCCCTGGGCTGCATTTCCCATGCCATCCGGGCCCAGGCGGGCGGCCTGCCCGGTGCCCTGTCCAAGGTGGGTCTGGATATCTTTGTGGATCCCAGAAGGGAAGGCCCCGGCATCAACCAGATCTCCACGGACTCTTCCTTTGTGAAGGTGGTACAGGTGGACGGGGAGGAGTTCCTGTATTACAAGCTGCCCCCCATCACGGTGGTGCTTATCAAGGGAACCGCAGCGGACCGCAAGGGAAATATCTCCTTTGACGACATGTACATGTCCGGGGACGCCCTTTCCATCTGCCAGGCGGCCAAGAGCAACAAGGGCATTGTCATTGTGCAGGTGGACAAGATTGTGGACCAGCCTTCCAGACCCAGAAACGCCATTATTCCGGGCTGTCTGGTGGATGCCATTGTGGTGGAAGAACCGGAAAAGCAGGAGGATGCCCTGCAGGCCCTGACAGGCAGCTTTGAGATCCGCTATGAGCAGTGGCACGAGTGGACGGAAAAGCTGGAAGCCCTCACCAACGGCCACCGGCAGCAGTCCACGGCCAGCCATATCATCGCCGAGCGTGCGGCCCGTGAACTGCATAAGGAAGATATTGTCAATATCGGCATCGGCATACCGGAGACCATCTCCCATTATGCCAAGCAGAAGGGCATGCTGGACCACATCACCCTGACGGTGGAGTCCGGCAGCATCGGCGGCTTCCCTGCCTCCGGAAGAGTGTTCGGTGCCACCATCGGCGCGGCTTCCGTGTATGATATGGCCAACCAGTTTGACCTGTACAACAGCGGCGGTCTGGATATCTGCTTTATGGGCGCCCTGGAGATTGACCGGCACGGCAATGTCAACGCCCACCGGGGCCCCGGTGCCTATGCGGGCATAGGCGGGTTTGCCAATATCACCTCCAGGACCCCCACCGTGGTCTTCTGTGTGACCTTCAACACCAAGGGCCTGAAGGTTGCGCTGGAAGAGGACGGTGTGGAGATCCAGGAGAACGGCACCATTCCGAAATTTGTCAATGAAGTCCGCTCTGTCAGCTTCTCCGCCAAAAATGCGGTGCAGAACGGGCAGAAGGTGCTGTATATCACGGAACGCTGTGTGTTCATCCTTACGCCCAGAGGGCTTAAGCTGCTGGAAGTTTACCCGGGAATCGATGTGAAGCGGGATATTCTGGACCTGCTGCCCTTTGAGGTTGAGTACGGCTGTCAGACGGCAGAACAGTAAGATATAGAAGAACCGCAGGCATGACAGGAACAGTGTCTGCGGTTTTCTTATGTAAGGACAGGGCTGCCTGTGCAGCCGCGAAAGGAAGGATAACATTGACGGAAAAGGAAAAAATGCTGGCGGGACAGCTGTATGACCCATCTGATCCCGAACTGTCCCGCATGCGGGTGAAAGCCAGAAAACTGGCAAGGCGCTATAACCAGACAGATGAGGATGAAGAGAAAAGACAGAAGGAGATCCTCAGGGAACTGCTGCCCAATTCCAAAGAACTGCCGGCCCTCCAGGCCCCGGTCTGGTTTGACTACGGATGCAACACCACCTTCGGTAAGTTCAGCGGGGCCAACTTCCATTTCACCTGTCTGGACGTTTGCCCGGTGCACATCGGGGACAACGTGCTCATCGGCCCCAATGTGACGCTGGCCACCCCCATGCACCCGATGCTGCCGGAAGAAAGAAATGTCCGGAAAAGGGATGACGGGAGTCTGTATAACCTGGAATATGCCAGGCCCATCACCATTGAAAACGACTGCTGGCTGGCCTCTGACGTGGTGGTCTGCGGCGGTGTGACCATAGGGGAAGGATCCGTGATCGGGGCCGGAAGCGTTGTCACAAGAAGCATCCCGCCCCACAGCCTGGCTGTGGGCAATCCCTGCCGTGTGATCCGGCGCATCACGGAGGAGGACCGGATGGAAAAGAAGGCAGGCGGGGAAGAAGCATAAAATCACCGTGAAGCTGGTGCCCGCAAGGATGATGCATTTTGTCAGAACTGGAAAAATTATTTCCCGGAAAGTACAGAGGATTTTTTTCTGACGTGCAGGAATCCGGAAGTGCCTGTCGAAATATAGGGGTACAACAAGAGAGAGAAAGGCTGAATGACAGAAAAAGAAGCGGAAAGACAGAAAAGAAAAAGATGGGCGGGAAAAAAGAACCCATCATATGAAAGAAGGTGCTTCCGATGAATTCAGTTTATTCACGGGGGCAGCGAATCAGATCAGCTGCCTCCGCATAACCTATATGCCGAAAGGAGCAGGATTATGAACTTATCAATTCAGGCCAGAAATATGGCTGTTACACCGGGTATCACGCAGCGCATTGAACGCAAGACGGCAAGAATGAGCAAGTATCTTCTGTCGGATACAGAGATGCAGATCAAGATGCGCAAGGACAAGAATGACATGCGCGTTGTGGAAATCACGGTCCCCATGGGCAACAACGTGATTCTCCGCTCAGAAAGCAGTGCCCAGGGCAATCTGTTTGCCGCCATTGACGATGCTCTTGCCAAGATGGAAAGACAGATTCACCGTCACCGCACCAAGCTGAGCAAACGGCTGCGTGAAGACGCCTTCGCCGCGGAACCGGAGTATATCGAAGAGGAAGAGTCCGAAGGCGTGCAGGAGGTCGTCCGCAGGAAGACCTTCCCGGTTCGTCCCATGTCCCTCGAGGATGCGGCTATACAGATGGAGATGCTGGAACACAGCTTCTTCGTGTTCGTGAACATCGATACCAACCGCATCAATGTGCTGTATCAGAGAAAGGACGGCGGTCTTGGTCTGCTTGAGCCTGAGGCATAATCTGTGCTTAAAAACGTTTGCAGAAAACGCATAAACGGTTGATTCCGGGGGACGGTGTACCGTCCCCCGTTTATTTGACTTTTTATCAGGCTGTCTGTATGATCTTTCCGTGTGTTTCAACAAATCTGCGCAAAAAGGAGAATGGCTGTATGCGCCTGTGTGTATTGGGCATGAACGGCCCATTTCCGGAACCCGGCTGCGGGACTTCCGGGTACCTGCTGACGGGAGATACGGGCAGGGTTGTCTTTGATCTGGGGAGCGGAACGCTTGCCAGGCTGACGGGACTTACGCCTCCGGAAATACTGGACGGCATCTTTTTTTCACACTGGCATTATGACCACTGCTCGGATGCACTGCCGCTTCTGTACCGGCTGCAGGCCCTGGGTGTCCGTCTGCCTGTCTGGGGGCCGGTGGATGAGGGAAGCGCGGTCCGTGCGGTCCTGAAAAAGGATCCCGGAATCGAGCTTCACGATGTGGCCCCGGGGGATACGGTCTGCGCGGGCGGCTTTGAGATTTCGGTGTATCCCGCTGTCCATCCCGTGCCTTCGGTGATGTACCGGGTCAGGGAAAACGGAAAGGTATTCTGCTATACCGGGGATACCAATCAGCAGGATGCCCTGCCCGGCTTTGTAAAGGACGCGGATTTTCTTCTGGCGGACGGCCTGTTCACGGATGAAACCTGGTCGGCAGGCAAGCCTCATCTCTCGGCCCGCATGTGTGCGGAACTGGCAAGGGACGGACAGGTCCGGAAACTGCTGCTGACACATTTTAACCCCCTGATTGACAGGGCGGAGCTCCTCAGGCAGGCGCGGGAAGCCTATCCCACCGTGATGCTGGCCGAATGCGGCGCTCAGTACGAAGTTGGATGAGAGGCCCATATCATGGATCGTAAGGAACTGGAAAAGCAGATCGCAGGAAACCGGCTCAGCGGCGTGTATCTGCTGGATGGGACGGAAGAGTATCTCAAGCAGAAGGCCCTGAAGGCCATGATTGATGCAGTATGCGGGGGCGGCATGGAAGCCCTCAACTGCTCCAGAATGGACAATCCCACCACAGATGAGCTCATGGCAGCCTGTGAGACCATTCCGTTCATGAGCGAAAAACGGATCGTGATTGTTCAGGATCCCCCGTATCTGTCAGGAAGATCCGATGCGGACGAGAAGCTCAGGGATTACATGATTCATGTGCCACCCACCTGTGTGCTGGTGTTTGTGTGCCATGGCAAGGTGGACGCCCGCAAGGCGCTTCCCAAACAAATCGGCAAAATCGGGGGATATGTGACGTTTTCCCCCATGGGGGATGCAGAACTTAGCAGCTTTATCTGTGATTATTTCCGGAAAAACGGCAAGACCTGCACCCCTGCCACGGCGTCCCAGCTGGTTTTCGTGGCAGGCGGGGATGCCACCCTGCTGACAAACGAGATGGAAAAGCTCATAGGGCACTGCGGGGAGAGGGAGGAGATCACCCAGGAGGACATCCAGGCGGTGACCACCCGGTCCACCGAGTACATGGCCTTTGATATTATCAATGCGGTGATGAACAACCAGGAAAGCCGGGCATTTGCCCTGATGCGGGACATGCTGGCGGCGGGGGAGAACCGGATCGGGATTCTCGCCATGCTGGAGAGGCAGTACAGAATGCTGCAGCATGTATCCATCATGCGGCTGGAAAAAAAGAACCAGGACCAGATGGCAGCGCTTCTGGGACAGAAGTCCTTTGCCGTGAGCAAGTATCTCCAGCAGCTCAGGTCCATTTCTCCCGTGCAGGTCCGGGACAGCGTGCAGCTGTGCGTGGACACGGAATATAAGATCAAATCAGGCAGACTTAATCAGGAAGGGGCGCTGGAAGCGCTCATGATCGCCCTGTTTGAAATGCGCAGGGCCAAAACGTAAGGGAGGCGGCAGCATGGCATCCAAGAGCAATAAACTTGGCGAACTGGTCAAGGAAGCCCGGTCCAAATCAGGGCTGACCCAGGAGAAACTTGCGGGCAAGATATCCGGCATTGAAGCTGCAGACATCTCGAAAATTGAGAGGGGCGAAGTGATCCCGTCCCAGGATGTGCTGAAGAAGATTGCGAAGATTACGGGCGTCACCCAGAGTTCCCTGCTGGACGCTGCCAGGGATGCCAGGGCGGGCGGCAAGACCTCGTCTGCGGGCAAAACATCCTCTTCAGGCAAGACATCTTCATCGGGCAAGACGTCATCCTCCTCTAAGACCGGCAGCACAACGGGCTCTTCCAAAAAGAACACGGAAACACTGACGGCAGCGGAGAAGAAGATGCTGGAGGCATACCGCAAGGCGGACAGCGATACCCGCAAGGCGGCCATGAAGGTCTTAAGCGGGGAGAGCGCGTCTTTGCTGGATCAGATCTTGGGCGGGGGTGTGCCCGGAGGCCTGGGGGATGCGGCGTCGAAAGTTGTGGAAGGTCTGGTGGGCAACCTGATTAACGGTGTTCTGGGAAAGTGATGCGTGAAGCGGCTCCGAAAAGCTGGGATGACCGGTTTTTGTTCCTTTACAGTATAGGCGGTAACGGGTATAATAAACGGAGCATCACGGGGGAGGCGGAAGGATGTTCAATATCGGGGCAGCTGAGCTGATTTTACTTCTGCTTATTGCCTTTATCGTGGTGGGACCGAAGGACTTACCCAGAATTGCCCGTTTTTTAGGCAGAACCGTACGGCGCATCCGCGGGATGATCAATGAGATCAAGCGGGAAACCGGCTTTGACGAGCTGGAGCAGGAGCTGCGGGAAACCCAGAAGGATCTGCAGCAGACCATCCGTGACACGGATATCCGGGAGGATCTGCGGGGAACGGAAAAGGAACTGCGCAGTGAGATCAACGGTATCCGCAGAGACATGCGGACGGACCCGGTCCTGAAGGATGCAGGGAAAGACAGTAAGTAAGCTCAGTTACAACAGTGGAATCTGATGGGAGGTATATCGTATGCGGCTTGGTACAACGGAAATCATTCTGATCATTGTTCTGGCACTGGTCATCTTTGGAGGAAGCCGTCTCAGCGGCGTGGGCAAGGCTCTTGGACAGAGCATCCGGGAATTCAAAAGTGAAGTGAAGGATTCGGATGACAAGAAGGCTGATGAGTCGGATAAGGACGACAAGAAGGCCTGATTATGGCAGACAAAAAACAAACACAGATCAGTACCCATGATGCAGAAGTGGAGGGAAAGACCTCCACTCTGCTCTCCCATATGCTGGAACTGAGGACACTGCTGGTCCGCTGTGTCATCGCGGTTGTGGTGGGATTTGTGGTGGGCTTCTATCTTCTGTGCTCGCCTGCCATGAATTTTATCATGGAGCCGATTGAATCCCGGGGCATCTCGGTGATCTATACGGCTGTTTCGGAAGCGCTGACCACGCAGTTCAGGGTTTCCTTCATCATTGCCGTGATTCTTGCCAGCCCTTTTATCGTCTGGCAGATCTGGCGGTTCATCAAACCGGCTCTTTACGATGAGGAAATCCGGCTGATCCGGGGCCTGTTCGTGCTGGCCCTGTTCCTGTTCCTTCTGGGCATTGTATTCTGCTACCGGTATGTTTATAACCTGGCCATCGACTTTTTCCTGGTGGCAGGGGAGGATCTGGCAACCCCCATGCTGTCCATTGACAAGTATGTGAACTTTCTGTTTGCCTTCCTTCTGCCCTTTGGAATTGTGTTTGAACTTCCTGTGGCCCTGTACATAGCAGCCCATATGGGCTGGGTCCGGTATGAGCAGCTGGCAAAGTTCCGCAAGTATGTCTTTTTTGCCATCTTTGTTCTGGCTGCCATTCTGACGCCTCCGGATGTGATTTCCCAGATTATGCTGGGGCTCCCCATGTACGTGCTCTATGAGATCGGTGTGCAGGTGGTAAGGGTTACAAAACCGGGTTCCATGAGACGGAAGAAGAATGAAGAACAGAAAAGCACCTGACAGACAGGAAAGAGGCTGAAAATGCCTCTTTTTTCTGATTTCATTACTAAAACGATTAAGTATACAGAAACAACGCAGTAATAATGCGGAAACATGATATTGCGCATAACTGGATCTGCTTTTGCATGAAACAGGCAAAAGCAGCCGGCTGGATGAACCAGCCGGCTGCAGATGTTTACTGATGAATGGTATAGATCTCTTCCAGGCGCTCGGCGGTTTTGCGTCCGAAGGCGTCATGGCCGTCCAGGTACCGGCGGATGCGGATGGTATGCTGATCCACCGCTTCCACTTCACATTTGCCGTAGCGCAGGACGCTGGAGACCTGACGGTGGTTCAGCTTGGCGCTGACAAAGGACTGCAGGTCGTGGTCCTCATGGCCCCAGGGATAGGGCCGGCGGCAGAAGGGATCCGAAGTCCCCGTCATGCCTGCTTCATCTCCGTAGTAGATGGTGGGGCAGCCCGGCAGGGCACAGATGATGGACAGGCAGGTTTTGTAACGCTTGACCGCAAGGGCATATTCGGAGGGGGTCAGGCGCAGGGCACGCTGCTGTGCTCTTGTCATGCCTTCGCCTTCCTGGCCCACCAGGGCATTCAGTGCCCGGGTTCTGTCATGGCTTCCCATGAGGTTCATGAGCCCGTAAAGGAAGGGGACGGGATACACTTCCATCTGGTGATGGATCAGGCGGACCAGTTCCGGTGCGCCGGTTTTTCTGGTGGCAAAGTCCAGCAGACCCTGACGCAGGGGATAGTTCATGACAGAATCCAGGGTATCGCCGGTGCAGTAGCAGCGCATCTCGCCATAGGCCATCTTGTTGCTGGCGTCTTCCCAGACTTCTCCCAGAATCACCGCGTCATGTTTGGTGTGCTTGGCACATTTGCGGAGTTTCCTCAGGAAATCCATGGGGAGCTCATCCGCCACGTCCAGGCGCCAGCCGCAGGCCCCCTTGCGCAGCCAGGTGTTCACGACACCGTCTTTGTCGTTGAACATGAAGTCCTGGTATTCCGGATTGTTCTTGCGCACCTCCGGCAGGTTTTTAAAGCCCCACCAGCAGCGGTACTTGTCCGGGAAATGTTCAAAGGTGAACCAGTTATAGTACTTCGAGTCAGGCCCCTGGTAGGCGCCCTTTCCGGGATAATGACCGTAATCGTTGAAATAGATGCTGTCCTCGCCCGTATGGGAGAAGACGCCGTCCAGCATGACACGCATATGCAGAGCTTCAGCTTCCCTGCACAGGGCCTGGAAATCTTCCTCGGTGCCCAGGAGCGGGTCCACATGATGATAGTCCGCTGTGTCATACCGGTGATTGGAATATGCTTCGAAAATGGGATTCAGGTAGAGAATCTCCACCCCCAGGCGGTGCAGGTACAGAAGCTTTTCCCGGATGCCGTTCAGGGTGCCGCCGTAGAAATTGTTGACACAGTTGTCCATGCACTTGGGATCCGGCTTGATCATGAGATCTTCATCCCATGCCTGAAATCTCCGGTTCGTCCGTTTGTCCACGGATTCCGTCGGGGCCTTGAAGAAACGGTCGGGAAAAATCTGATAGATGGTGGCACCGTGAAGATAGGAGGGGGTATGATAGTCGGCGCTGTAGATGGTGATCTGCCAGGAACAGTATTCATCCCTGTGCAGGAGACGGCCCTTGCCTCCAAGCCCGTCGGAGGGGGCACCGTAGCGTGCCGTGGCACCGCCGGGCAGGGAAACGATGAAATCGTACCAGAGCAGTCCCGTTGTATGGGGAATGGGAAGGGCGCATTCCCAGAGGTCTTCCTCCCTGCGCATGGGATACAGGACATCCGTCCCCATCCAGGTCCGCAGGGTAACTGACTCGGCTGCATCACAGGCGAAACGCACTGTAATGACAGAGCCGCTGACAGCAGGACCGGGCGGATCCCGGTACATGGAGGAGTGGGAATCGTGCAACATCATGAGGCAAATCATCCTTTTTTCCAGCTTTAGCCGGTTTCATGCCATGAAAGCGCCTGACTGCATGGTTCCTGCGGTCAGGCGGCTTGAACATGCTCTTTTTACTTGTGGTGGAGAGGCGTCATATGCCAGATCTTCTCGTTGTACTCGCTGATGGTGCGGTCGGAGGAGAAGAAACCGGACATGGCCGTGTTGATAACGGCCATCCTGTTCCACTTGTCCTTGTCGGCGTAATCGCTGTTGATGCGCCGCTGGGCCATGGAATAGGAGCCGAAATCCTTGAGCACGAAGTAGGAGTCAGGCATGCTGCCGGGATCTCCGAACAGGAGAGAATGGTACAGATCCTGCAGCACGGCGCCGTTGTTGGGGAACAGGGTGCCGTCGATCATCTGGGTGAGTGCAAGACGCAGTTCGTCATTGGTCTCAAAAATGGACATGGGATTGTATGACTTGGATTCATACAGATTCCGGACCGTGTCGGCGCGCATACCGAAGATGTAGATGTTGTCCATGCCTACCTGCTCGGCCATTTCCACATTGGCGCCGTCCATGGTGCCGATGGTCAGGGCGCCGTTGATCATGAACTTCATGTTACCGGTGCCGGAGGCTTCCTTGGAGGCGGTGGAGAGCTGTTCAGACAGTTCCGTGGCGGGAATCAGGACCTCAGCGCTGGAAACGTCATAGTTTTCCACGAATACAACCTTGAGGAACTTGCGTGCTCTGGGATGCCTGTCAATCAGGCTGCTGAGGGCATTGATGAAACGGATGATCTGCTTGGCGCGGTAGTAGCCGGGGCTGGCCTTGGCGCCAAAGAAGAAGACACGGGGCTGCATTTCGAAGGATTCGTTGGATACGATGCGGTTGTAGAGCACAAGGATATGCAGGGCATTGAGCATCTGCCTCTTGTACTCATGCAGGCGCTTGGCTTGGGTGTCGAACATGAAGGTGGGATCCACGTCCACGTTCTGACGGTCCTTGAGCATTTTTACCAGACGTTCCTTGTTTTGCTGCTTGATGGCGGCAAACTTTTCACGGAAGGCGGCATCATCGGCATAGGGCTTCAGCTCGCTGAGCAGTTCCGGATGACGGATCCAGTCGGTGCCGATGGTTTCGCAGATGAGATCCGTCAGGCCGGGGTTGCAGCTCATGAGCCAGCGGCGGTGCGTGATGCCGTTGGTGATGGCGGAGAACTTCTCGGGCATGACGAGATTGTAGTCATGGAAGGTTTCTTCCTGGAGAATCTTGCCGTGCAGCTGGGAAACGCCGTTGATGGAGTGGGTCATGGCAACGCAGAGGTTGGCCATGTGCACCTGATCGTAGCTGAGGATGGCCATCTTGGCGATGCGCTCCCACTGTCCGGGGAAGGCATTCCAGAGACGGTCGCACAGACGGCGGTTCATTTCCTCCAGAATCATGAAGATCCTGGGCAGCTGCTGCTTGACCATGGCCTGGGGCCACTTTTCCAGGGCTTCCGCCATGATGGTGTGGTTGGTATAGGCAATGCTCTTTTCGGTGATCTGCATGGCCTCGTCCCAGCCCAGACCCTCTTCATCCATCAGCAGGCGCATCAGTTCAGGCACTGCAAGGCCCGGATGGGTGTCATTGATATGGATGCACACCTTCTCGGGGAACAGTTCGAAGTGATTGCCGTGCAGCTTCTTGAAGTCCTTGATGATGTACTGCAGGGTGGCGGAGGTGAAGAAGTAATGCTGCCTGAGGCGGAGCATCTTGCCTTCATAATGATTGTCTTCGGGATAGAGGACCTTGGAGATGACCTCGGCCATCTCCATTTCCTCGGAAGCCTGGGCGTAACGGCCCTGGCCGAAGGAGGAAAGGTCGATGCGCTTCTTGGACCTTGCGGACCAGGTGCGGAGGGTGTTGACCGTCTCGGTGTCATAACCTACCACGGGCATATCATAGGGAACAGCTTCCACGGTATAGTAATCCCTGTGGACAAAACGGGTCTCGCCGTCTTCGTTCACCATGTCCACGTGGCCGCCGTAGTGCACCTCGCAGGCATCTTCCATCACCGGGATTTCCCAGACGTTTCCGTTCTCAAGCCAGGAATCGGGGACTTCCACCTGCTGGCCGTCCACAATGCGCTGACGGAACAGACCGTACTCATAGCGGATGGTGCAGCCCATGGCAGGCAGGTCCAGGGAAGCGAGAGAATCGAGGAAACAGGCAGCAAGGCGGCCCAGACCGCCGTTGCCCAGACCGGGTTCGGGCTCTTCCTTGAGAATGTCGTCCAGATTGATCCCCAGTTCCTTCAGGGCCTGGCGGTATTCATCTGTGGAGACAAGATTGAGCATATTGCAGTACATGCTGCGTCCCATCAGGAATTCCACGGACAGATAATAGAGCCGTTTGGACTTGGTAGCCTTGCGCTCTTCTCTTGCGATGGTGTATTTCTGCATGATCTGATCGCGCACGGTGGAAGCCACAGCCTTGTAGATCTGCTGCTTGCTGGCTTCCTCAATGGAACGGCCGTTATAACGCTGAAGCTTACCAATGATCGATTCCTTAATGGAGTCTTTATCGAATTTGGTGGTTGGCATGTTCCCCCTCCTGGATGTGGCATGTAGTGGCCCGCATGCCGGATAAAGGCACGCGTACGGTGCACTATACTCCTATCAGGCAAATCTTGCAAGTTCAGGATTCTGTTCTCCCGTTTTTGCCTCAGGATGCCGCAAACGCGGAAGGAATGCAGATATGGCATGGCAAAAGGATGAAAAACGCCATGGAATACAGGAAAAAAACATTGGAAAAATGTAAAGAAAAAAGCCCCACATCAGATGATGAGAGCTTGAAAAATGTCGTGAAAATACTTTGTATGTTCGTGAATGGAACCGCTAATGCGTATGTGCTTTCTGTTTGGAAGCGGAAGACGGAACCCGGCCTCTGACCACGGCGGATTCGCCATAGCGCTGACGGATGCGGTCAACCGCCGTTTCCAGTTTTTCCCGTTTTTCTTCCTCTGCTTCCCCTGATGAAACAGAAAGCTGGACGGGGGATGTGCTCCCGGGCCCCGTGAGACCGCCGGCCCCCACAGAGAAGAGGCGGACAGGCCTGTCCTCGCTCCAGCTGCTGCGCAGAAGACTGCACACTTCCCGGAAGATACGGTCGGTGCTGGAGGTGGGCCGGGACAGGGTGCGTTGCCTTGAAATCACCTTCAGGTCCGGGCTTTTGATCTGCAGCTGTACTGTCCGGCATTTCATGTTCATGGCCCTCAGGCGGGCGCCCACCCGCTCGGAGAGGGACAGCAGCTCCCTTTCACATTCTTTAAAGCCCTTCAGGTCATGGGAGAAGGTGCAGGCATGGGAAACGGACTGGGCTTCCTCTGTATCGCCCCATACCCGGACGGGACTGTCATCCTCGCCCCGGGCAGCCCTGGAGAGGGAAACACCGCTTTTGCCAAGGATGTGGGAGAGAAATTCCGGGGAAGCCTGTGCCAGCTGGGCTATGGTGAAAATGCCGTTCTGTTTCAGAACCTGCGCGGCACTGCTGCCCACAAATAGCATGTTTTCCACCTTCTGGGGATAGAGGGTCTCCCAGACGGTTTCCCGGGTAACCAGGGTGGTGGCATCCGGTTTCCTGAAGTCACTGCCCATCTTGGCCCAGGGTTTGTTGAAGGAAACGCCTGCGGAAATGGTGACTCCGATTTCCTCCCGCACTCTTTTGCGGATCTGATCGGCGATCTCAACACCTGTCCCAAACAGCGTCCGGGAGCCGGTGACATCAAGAAAGCTCTCGTCGATGGAGAAGGGCTCCACCTGGTCCGTAAAGTCAAGATAGATCCGGTTGATCTGCCGGCTCACCTCTTCATACAGCCCGTGATGGGGCGGCAGGAGGATCAGGTCCGGGCATTTCTGCCGGGCCTGCCAGACGGTTTCCGCGGTCTTGACGCCGAACTTCTTTGCCGCCATGTTCTTTGCCAGGATGACGCCGTGGCGCATGTCCGTGTCGCCGGCCACAGCCACCGGGAGGTCCTTCAGGTCAGGCCTGGTGCGCAGTTCCACGGAGGCAAAGAAATTGTTGCAGTCACAGTGGAGGATGACCCGGTCACCATCCATACACATCGTCCCCGCGCAGGTCCCGGTCTTCGTCAGCTTCGGTTTCAGCCTCTGCTGACTGGATCGGGCGTTCGAAAACTTTCCGGAGGTTTTCCGGAGAAAAACGGGGATCCGCCCCCAGGTCTTTCAGATGCTCCCTGGAAACCACCGTGTCTGTGCCGAGACAGTCCCGGCACCGGTTCCCGCAGTCGGGACAGACACACCCCAGCAGGGCACTGTCCGCCTGGATCATATAGGTGCCGCACTGCCTGCATGAACAGCGCATGGTGCACGCCCCCTTTCCTTATCTTCCATTGTCTGTTTTTCGGATATCCGGCATGTTGATGTCCGGATGAGAAAAGATAATCAGGTGAAAACCCGCCCCGGATACCCGGGGCGGATGATTCATGCGTATCTGACTGTACCGCCGTTGTCGGAGATGACCTGGCAGATGATCTCAACGGTGCGGGCAACCTCGTCCTTTCCGGGGGTGGCCACGTAGAGGTTCACAGGTTCTGCCCGCTCACCCAGGCAGTCGTTCAGTGCATCTGCGTTCATGCCGTAATAGTCCGGCAGATCCAGCAGCCTCTTCAGGGCCAGATGCAGATCCCGGGGAGTTGCATACAGGTCCGCGTCCAGAAACAGTGTCATATGGTGCCTCCTCAGTTGCAGGTTACAGAGCCGTCTTCCGTATCCAGGGTAACGACGGCACCGGATTTAAGAATGGCGGTGGCGTGGCTGGCGGCGATGAGCACGGGGATGTCCAGGGAAATGCCGGCGATGACGCCCTGGCTTTCGGGGTCGGGGTCTTCCAGAATGAGGCCGGATGCTTTCCGGACCAGGGGCAGGATCTGGCGGGTGACCTTTTCACAGACCAGAATGGAACCGGAACGGAACTCGTCGAAAGCCCGGATGGGATCATGGAGTACATACAGGGCGGCTGTCACTTTGCCGTGCACCACCGGTGTTGCCCGCAGCAGGGAGTGTCCCACCACATGAACCTTCATCATGTTGGTGGTGCCGGAGATACCCAGGGGCACGCCTGCCGTGATGACCACCAGCTCACCGTCCCGGATGACGCCGGCTTTGACGCCCGCATCCACGGAATGCTCAAACAGGTCGTCGGTATTGGATTCCTCAGCAATCTTTACCGGGATAACGCCCCAGGAAAGATTCAGCTGACGGCAAACCTTGTCGTCTGTTGTGCAGCCGATGATGGGGCAGTCCGGACGGTAGCGGGAGATCATGCGGGTGGTGCCGCCTGATTTGGTCACCGAGATGATGGCACTGGCCTTCAGGTCGTGGGCCGAGGTGACGGTGGCATGGGAGATGGCTGCGGTGATGTCATAGCGATTGTTGTAGGCGGCGGTGGCGAACTGGTTGACATAGTCGATGTCGCCCTCTGTCCTGACGGCAATCTTTGCCATGGTTTCCACAGCCTCCACGGGGTAGAGGCCCGCTGCAGTCTCGCCGGAGAGCATGACGGCGCTGGTGCCCTGATAGATGGCGTTGGCCACGTCCGTGGCTTCGGCACGGGTGGGCCTGGGATTCTTCATCATGGAATCCAGCATCTGGGTAGCCGTGATGACGGGCTTGCCGGAGGCAACGCACTCATGGATAATGTGCTTCTGCAGGGCAGGAACTTCCTCCAGCGGAATTTCCACGCCCATGTCGCCGCGGGCCACCATGATGCCGTCGGCTGCCCTGAGGATCTCATCCAGGTTCTGGATGCCTTCCATGTTCTCGATCTTGGCAATGATCCGGATGGAGGTGCAGTCATGTTCGGCCAGGATGCGGCGTATGGCCATGATGTCCTCGGCAGAGCGGGTAAAGGAGGCGGCAATGAAATCAAAACCGTTTTCAATGCCGAAGATGATGTCCTCCCGGTCCTTTTCGGAGATAAAGGGCATGGAGAGGTGGGCGCCGGGCACATTGATGCCCTTGTGGTTGGAGACGGCACCGCCGTTGAGAACCTTGCAGACGATCTCCGTATCGTGGACCTCTTCAACCCGCATGCCAACCAGACCATCGTCAATGAGGATGGAATCGCCGATTTTGACGTCCTTGGGGAGATTGGCGTAGGTGATGGAGCACCCTTCATGGTCTCCCAGCTTCTCTACGGTGGAGAGGGTGAAATACTGGCCGTTTTCCAGGATCACCTTTCCGCCCTCGAAATCCCCTGTGCGGATTTCGGGTCCCTTGGTGTCCAGCATGGTGGCCACGGGCAGGCCCAGCTTATCCCGGATCCTGCACACCTCCTGGTAGCGTTCCAGATGTTCCTTGTGGTTGGAATGGCTGAAGTTGAAACGGGCAACGTCCATACCTGCCCGCATGAGGGGCTCCACCAGGTTTTCATCAAACAGCCTGGGGCCCATGGTGCATACGATCTTGGTACGTCTGCGCATAGTATCACCTTTCCTGTCCTGTCATTATGGTTCCTGTGTCTGATTCATGATACCGCATTCCGGGCAAAACGGCAAACCCTGTCCACAAAAAGATGACGGAATGCAGGCAGGGAATGAACATGGAAAAAGAAGAGCATGACATCGTGAAAAATGGAAAGACGGACAGGGCAGGGCAGGATACGGCAGGAAAAGATGAACATAAGAAGAACATAGCAAGGTTTGACAAGCCATGTCCGCTTTGTTATCATCCCCTGACACAGTGGCCACGGGCCGCGGTGAAAATAATGCAGTTACCCTGAAAGAGGAGAGAGAGTATGCAGAAGATTTATTATCAGCAGGACTGCGATCTGTCCAAGCTGAATGGGAAAACGGTTGCCATCATCGGATACGGCTCCCAGGGTCATGCCCATGCCCTGAATCTGCGGGATTCCGGCGTGGACGTGGTGGTCGGACTTTATAACGGCTCCAAGAGCTGGGCCAAGGCGGAGCAGGCCGGTCTGAAGGTCATGACTGCAGCGGAAGCGGCTAAGGCCGGCGACATCATCATGATCCTCATCAACGACGAAAAGCAGGCCAAGCTGTATACCGAAAGCATTGAGCCCAACCTGACCGAGGGCAAGACCCTTGCATTTGCCCATGGTTTCAATATTCATTTCGGCTGCATCAAGCCCCCCAAGAATGTCAACGTCATCATGATCGCCCCCAAGGGCCCCGGCCACACCGTGCGCAGCGAGTACCAGGCGGGCAAGGGCGTTCCCTGCCTGATTGCCGTTGAGCAGGATGCCACCGGCGACGCCCTGGATCTGGGTCTGGCCTATGCCCTGGGCATTGGCGGCGCCCGTGCCGGCGTGCTGGAGACCACGTTCCGTACCGAAACCGAGACGGACCTGTTCGGCGAGCAGGCTGTGCTCTGCGGCGGCGTCTGTGCCCTGATGCAGGCCGGCTATGACACCCTGGTGGAAGCCGGATACGATCCCCGCAATGCCTATTTTGAGTGCATCCATGAAATGAAGCTCATCGTGGACCTGATCTATCAGTCCGGTTTTGAGGGCATGCGCTATTCCATCTCCAACACCGCTGAGTACGGCGATTACACCACGGGTCCGAAGATCATCACCGAAGAGACCCGGGCCACCATGCGTCAGATCCTGAAGAACATCCAGGACGGCAGCTTTGCCAAGGAATTCCTTCTGGATATGTCCGACGCCGGCCATCAGGTGCACTTCAATGCCATGCGCCGCAGGGCTGCCGAACATCCCTGCGAGAAGGTGGGCAAGGAAATCCGCCAGCTGTACTCCTGGAGCGATGAGGACAAGCTGATCAACAACTGAGAACATGGACTGCCCGGAAGCGTGTGCGACCGGGCAGTATCATTATGTCTGAGAAAGACCTGCGTAACCGGAAGGGACGCGGGTGTATGCAGACAGCCGAAAGACGGGCCTTTGGCCCCATGGGGAGGACAACCAATATGGAAAATCTGCAGGGGCTGACCCTTGACAGTGTATACCGGGCCAGCTATGCCCTCAGGGGCGTGGCCAGGAAGACAGATGTACTGCCGTCTCTCAGGCTCAAACCGGGGCTTGACCTGTATCTTAAGACGGAGAACCTGCAGATTACGGGTTCCTTCAAGGTCAGGGGCGCATACTACCGTATGTCCCGCCTGTCGGATGAAGAAAAGGCCAGGGGCGTCATAGCCTGCTCGGCAGGAAACCATGCCCAGGGTGTTGCCCTGGCGGCCCGTCAGAACGGTATCCCGGCTGTCATCTGCCTGCCGGACTCGGCCCCCATATCCAAGGTGGAAGCCACCCGCAGCTACGGCGCGGAGATATGCCTGGTGGAAGGCGTCTATGACGATGCCTATCAGAAGGCGCTGGCCCTCAGGGACGAGAAGGGATATACCTTCATTCATCCCTTTGATGACCCGGATGTCATTGCGGGGCAGGGAACCATTGCCCTGGAGCTGATTGAACAGGTGCCGGACATGGATGCGGTGCTGGTGCCCATCGGGGGCGGCGGCCTGATCTCCGGTGTGGCCTATACCATCAAGTCCTTAAATCCCAGGGTGCGGGTCATCGGGGTACAGTCATCGGGTGCCCCCTCCATGCTGGATTCCGTCCGGGACGGACACATTGAGACGCTGCCCTCGGTCTTCACCATCGCCGACGGTATTGCCGTCAAGCGCCCGGGGGACCTGACATACGATGTGGTCTCCAGGTATGTCGATGAGATCGTGACGGTCAATGACGACGAAATTGCCGCAGCCATCCTGGCCCTGATGGAACAGCACAAGCTGGTGACGGAGGGAGCCGGTGCCGTATCGGTGGCGGCTGCCATGTTTGACAAGGTGGACCTGAAGGGAAAGAAAGCCGTCTGCCTGCTCTCGGGCGGCAACATTGACGTGACCATCCTCTCAAGGGTCATCACCCGGGGCCTGATCATGTCCGGGCGCAGCTGCCAGCTGACTGTGGAACTGGTGGACAAGCCGGGACAGCTTCTGACGGTCTCCAGGATCATTGCGGAACAGGGCGGCAACGTGACCAGCGTACACCATGAACACTCCAATGCAGGGTCCGATGTCAACGGGTGCTACCTGCGGGTGGCCATGGAGACAAGGAACCACGAACATATCCAGGCGATCCGCAACGCGCTGACAGCAGCGGGCCTGAAGATCGCAGACTGAAGAAAAGAGGAAGACATCATGACAAATATCGAAACCATTTCCACGAAGGAAGCCCCTGCGGCCATCGGCCCGTACTCCCAGGCCAAAAAAGTGGGAAACCTGGTATTTACCTCCGGCCAGATCCCCCTGGATCCGGTGAGTGGTCAGATGACAGGCACGGAGATCCGCGGGCAGAGCGAACAGGTTATGAAGAACCTCTGTGCGGTTCTCAAAGCCGCGGGCACGGATTTTGACCGGGTGATCAAGACCACCTGCTTCCTGGCGGACATTCAGGACTTTGCGGCATTTAACGAAGTCTACGCCAAATATATCACCTCAGCCCCCGCCCGCAGCTGCGTGGCGGTGAAGGACCTTCCCAAAGGCGCCCTGGTGGAAGTAGAGTGCATCGCCCTTTCGGAGTAAGCAGAGCATGGACGCAAGAATACCGGAATACCTGCAGAGAACCCTGCTTGAACATTACGGGGAAGAAAAAGCGGCAGGCATTGAAGAGGGATACAGACAGAACCGGGCGGTGACGCTCAGGGTCAACACCCTGGTATCGGACAGGGAACAGGTGTGCCGCCAGCTGGACGGGGCAGGGATCGCCTGGGAAAGTGTATCCTGGTACCGGGATGCCCTGATCCTCCCCGACAGCCGGGAAGCGGATGTGCAGGCCCTGCCGGTTTATTCGCAGGGCCAGGTGTATCTGCAGAATCTCTCTGCCATGCTTCCGCCCCTTTACATGGATGTGCAGCGGGGCGAGTCGGTGCTGGACATGGCCGCGGCCCCCGGGGGCAAGACCACCCAGATGGCGGCCCTCAGCGGCGGCATGGCCCAGATCACGGCCTGTGAACGGGATAAAATCCGGGCTGAGCGGCTCCGCTACAACCTGAAGTCCCAGCATGTGGGGTGCGCCACGGTCTTGGAAAAGGATGCCCGCAGCCTGGATGATTTCTTCCGTTTTGACAGGATTCTGCTGGATGCGCCCTGCACCGGCAGCGGGACCCTGGACCTGACGGAGCATGCAGCCCCCAGAAGGATGGAAGAGGGCTGGGTTCAGAAGATGGTAAAGACCCAGAAGGCCATGATGGACAAGGCGGTCAGGCTGCTGAAAAAGGGGGGTACCCTGGTGTACTCCACCTGCTCCATACTGCCCGCGGAAAACGAAGAAGTGGTGGACTTTGCCCTGAAAAAGGGCCTGGAGCTGGTGTCGGTTCAGGCGGACGAATCCGTACCGCAGCTGCCCACATCCATGCCGGGCACCATCTGTGTCTGCCCAAGTGCCCTGTATGAAGGGTTTTTCGTGGCAAAACTGCACAGGCCTGCATAAGCAGACGCATACCAAAACCCGGCAGGATTGAGATCTCCTGCCGGGTTTTGAATTGTATGCAGGTCAGATGTTTATTTGTCCGCCCAGGTCTTCCACAAAACGGACCGGGTCCACAAAACTGAACAGGGTTTTCTGCATGTCTGCGCGGCTGAAGGATGCCTCCAGCACGGTGCGGGTGCCCTCGGAAGCGGTTACATGAACCTGCGTGACAGGCAAAACCGCAAAGATATCCCGGGCACAGCGCAGAGCGATGCCGCACAGGTAGAGGGCATAGGCGGCGCTGTTTTTTTCTGCGTCCTCCTGAAAAGCCACAAAGGATACCGCCACTTCATCGGCGGACACGGCTCTGACCCGGATGTTATGGGCATAATCCTTCAGGTCATCCAGAGGCCGTGTTTCCTTGAGGACCAGGGTATAGTCATTCAAGGAGCCCTGCAGCACGGCTTCTGCGTGGGACCTGAGAAAACGCCATCTCCTGCCGGCGGGGTCCAGACCCATGGTGTTGCGGCCGGCCAGGATATCTGTCCAGTCCACGGTTTCATCCGCTGTCTTCCAGATGGTATCAAAGGAGGGCAGCTCCATCGGTGCCTTTTCAGAAACCTTTTCAGGTGCCTTTTCTGCCTCATTTCCGGAGACGGCAGCCTGAAGGGGGTGGGGCAGATTCTGGATTTCTTCCGCCTGTTTCCGGATTTCCTGGTTCAGGCGCTGGGACTCCTGCTCCAGCTTCTGACGGCTCCACAGGTCGCCCACGATTTCATAAAGGCCGTCCAGAGGATTCTTGTAATTGTCTTCCATGTGTTTTCTCCTCTCAGGGATCCATGTGGCAGACCACGGCCGCAGGATTGGTCTTGGTCAGGAAGTGGTCAATGGTGACGGTGCGGTTTCCGCTCACTTCCATTTCAAAGAGCCAGCGGGACAGGGGATTGATCAGCAGACTTTCCACCTGGTTCCCTATACCCCTGCCGCCGTTGGAAAGGTCAGCCAGGGCTGCGTCGTGGAGTTCCGCGTAGGCTTCATCCGGGATGATGATCCGGATCTGCTTCTGTTCCTCCATACGCCGGATGATCTTGTCCACCTGGGCCCGGAGAATGGCCTCACCGGCTTCCCTGCGGATATAGTCAAAGACCACGATGTTCTCCCCGATGCGGTTGAGGATCTCGGGCCTGCCCAGTTCCAGCTTGAAAAAGTCCTCCACGGCCCCGCGTATGGCCTTTTCCACCTCGGGATACGTCATATCCATGGTGACATTGGCATGGCGGTTGCCCAGGGCATCCTTGACATACATGCCCAGGTTGGAAGTGAAGATGATAATGCTCTCGGAGAAATAGACCGTATTGCCCTGTCCGTCGGTCATGCGCCCGTCTTCCAGGATCTGGAGGAATTTGTCCATGATGGTGGGATGGGCTTTTTCAATCTCATCAAACAGGAGAATGCAGAAGGGCTGTTTCTTCACGGCATTGGTCAGCTGACCGCCGGCTTCATATCCCACATATCCGGGAGGTGCGCCCATGAGCTTCTGGTCCGAATGGCTTTCCCCGAACTCGGACATGTCAAAGCGGATGCAGGCGGACTCATCCCCGAACAGCTTTTCCGCCAGGGCCTTGGCGGTTTCCGTTTTGCCGGTACCGGTGGGGCCGGCATAGAACAGAACACCCTTGGGCTTGGCGGTGGAAGAGGAAGACAGGCCGTTCATGCCGGTCACGGCACGGCGCACCACATCCAGAGTGCGCTCCAGCGCCGAGTCCTGACCCTTGACACGCTTTTCCAGGTCCTGCTTGGCATGGCGCAGACTGGACATGGAAAGGGATTCCCAGGGATTGGTGCGGATGCCGTACTTGTACAGGTCCACCACCGTGCACAGGTCCCGTATGGGGGTTAACTCTTTCTTTGATAGCCTGCGCATGGCATCCAGTTCCGTGAAGGTCATGCCCTCCGTCAGGCCCACGAATTTTTCCTGCAGCTTTTCCAGTTCCTCGGGATGCTCTGCGTAATACGGCGCATCCGTCCGGTACACAGAGCTGTCAAAGAAGGTGGGAAAAGCAGGTCCGGAGATGAGCCTCTTGCGCTCGTCCCGGTCAGGGGCCTCAAGGGTGATGGTTTTGCACACCGGGTTATTGAGGTAGAACCAGGCCGGCAGGTCATTGAGCTTGCTGACCAGAAGGATCAGCAGGTTCTGTTTCCTGCCGTGGATGGTGCGCACGGTGGCGGAGGAGAGGGCTGACTGGAGCAGAATGTTGAAGCTGTTCACATCCTGCTGGTCCATGCGCTCGGGGCTGGTGATATAGTGGCTGGCCAGCTCCAGAATATGGACCGTGGCCTTCTGGTTCTGCAGCATGGAGCGGCGGATCAGGTTAGGCGCCGTCTGGGCGTCGTTTCCCTTGAATTCGGCAGGAATGACACCGTTGCGGATGTCACAGTGGCCGTCTTTCGCATAATCTTCCAGCATCTCCGGCTTATAGGGGTTCATGAAGCCGATGAGGTTGGAATAAAACACCACCCGTTCATATCCCTGGTCTGAGAAATAGCCGTACAGGTAGCGGGAGAGGGAAACCAGTTCATCCTCCGGAATGGACCCGGGGACGGGATAGCGGTAGGAATCCAGGACGTTTCCCTCCAGGATCAGGAGGGGCTTGAGTGAGGAAAAGATTTCCAGTTCACGGTGCCACTTCGAAATCAAAGGTTCCATAGCGCTGATTTTGTTCCTTTCTGGAATTACGGTTTGAAACGGCACATCAGTCCGTGCCGTGATTACTCCTATTGTCTGTTGTTTGCTTTGTATTGTCAAGCAGAAACAGCCCTCATTCCAGAAGTCATTAAGCAGTCTTACTGTTACCTGCCACGGCAGGGAAAAGCAAAACGCCATGCTGGAGCATGGCGCGTTTGCTTTAAGCTGTCAGGAATTGTCAGGCCTGGCCTGCCCATCTGAAGCTCCATAATCTGAACCGCCCCGCGGGCGGATAAAACGGAAATCAGCGGCGGATCTGATTGATGATCCGTGCAAAGGAATCGTCCGGATGATCCTTGGCATGCTGCACGCCGGCCTTGTAGAGGACGACGCAGATCATGACAACAACCCCGACGCAGATGAGCGGCCAGAGGCTGCGAAGAATGCCGATGCCAAGGGAGAACAGCGAGCCCACCAGAAGAAGCGGCCAGATGCCGGAAACAATGGAAATCATGGCAACAAACAGGGCGCTGCACATACGGAACATTCCGCGCAGGAGGCCTGACATCATGGAAAACATACCCTGGATAAGCCCAGCCATCAGGGTGAAGGGGAGAAAAAACAGTGCGAACATGATACCGTACCTCCATCAAATCTTTCGGGTTCTTTTCATGTACCGGAACCTCTCCGGTACGGTTTCCATTATAGGGATTTTCGGGAGAAAAACCAGAAAAGAACGCTGAGAAAATCATTAAAGATTGATGAGGAAGAGGGGGTGGGGGATTTTACTTTGTCACATCCGTCCAGCCCCGGCACCGGCTTGAGCGTTCAAGCTCGGATGGGGTCAGGCGCACGGCGCTCTGTTCGTTGCCCGCGGCGGGATAGATCACCTCATACTGTTTCAGGCTTTCATCCAGCCAGACCTCGACATTTTCGGGCAGGTCAAAGGGACAGACGCCCCCAAAGTGAAGGCCGGTGAGCCCTTCCAGCTCCTGAGCGTTCATCATGCGGGCCTTGGCACCGAAGAAATGCTTGTATTTTGCATTGTCGATGCGGCGGTCCCCGGCCGCCACCAGAAAGATGGGCCGGTCCCCTGCCATGAAGGACAGGGTCTTGGCAATAAGGCAGGGTTCAACACCCAGTGCCTTTGCGGCCAGTTCCACGGTGGCGCTGGAGACGGAAAATTCAATGACCCGGTCTGCAAGGCCAAAGGCGCTCAGGTAGGTGCGGACATGTTCTACGGAATCCATGGCAGGTACCTCCTTATACGGGACGGCGCTTGCCCATGAAGCAGCAGGCCAGGGTGCCGGGGCCGCAGTGGGCGCCCACCACAGGGCCTACGCTGTCAATGCGGATATTGAGACGGGGTTCCTTCTTGAGAAGTTCCGCTTTCAGGGTCTCCGCATCAGAGAGACAGTCAGCATGGAGAATAATGAAGACGGACTCCGTGGGATCCTCCAGGTTGGCGATGGTCTGGTCCACCAGATACCCTATGGCCTTTTTCCTGCCGCGTACCTTGCTGCAGGAGGCCAGGGTGCCTTCCTGTGTTTCCACAATGATGGGCTTCAGGTCCAGCATGGTGCCGAAAGCCGCAGCCGTGCTGGAAATGCGGCCACCCCGCTTGAGGTACTTCAGGTCGTCCACCACAAAGAAGGCCTGGGCACGGTCGTAATTGTTCCGCAGCCAGGAAGCCACCTCATCCATGGGTGCGCCGTTGCGGTACATCTCGTGGGCCTTCAGGATCAGAAGGGTCATGGGGCCGGAAATGGAGAGGGTGTCCACCACTTCAAACTTGCGCTCCGGATACTTTTCCAGCAGGGTAGCGCGGGTGGAGAGAATGGCGGACATGGTGGAGGACATTTTGGAGGAAAAGCCGACAAAAAGCAGGTCCTTTTCCTTCAGAATGGGCTCGAAAATCTCCATGTAGGTGGTCTCGTTCAGGGCTGAGGTGATGGGGACCGCACCGTTGCGCATGGCGGCGTAGTAATCCCCGGAATTGAGTGTCTGACCGAGATCGTCAAAGTATTCCACGCCGTTGATGGAATAGGGCATGTAAACAACCGGAATGTCATACTTCACTTTCAGATCGAAGGGGAGATCCGAATCCGAGTCAGTCATGAACACGTAGTCCATACGGATACCTCCTTGAAAAAGAATAAAAAGAAAAAATAAAGGGATAATGGAATAAAACGCAACCATTGTATGCTGGCGGCATCAAAAAAGCAAGCTGTTCATTGCCTGCATCCTGTGTTAAGATGGGCTGCAATGGACTGAAGGAGGTCAGGTATGCACATTCTGCTTGTCAACGACGACGGTTTTTATTCCCCATCTCTTCAGCTTCTCTGCAGGGCGGCTGCAGAGCGGGGCCATCTGGTAACGGTCAGCGCACCTGCTCAGCAGCAGAGTGCAAAGTCCCATGCTTTTACCATTGAGCAGCCCCTGCTGGTCAGGGAGGGAAAGATGGACGGCGCCCGGGCGGCGTATCTGGTGGAGGGAACACCGGTGGATGCCTGCCGTCTGGGATTCATGTCCCTGGCATCCCAGAAGGTGGATCTGGTGATTTCCGGGATCAACGCAGGCTATAACGCAGGGCTGGCCACCTATGTATCCGGCACGGTGGGCGCGGCAAGGGAAGCGGCGTTTCACGGTCTGCCGTCCATGGCGGTGTCAAGCGGCCTGAATGCGCCTGCTGAGACGCTTTCGTTTTTCGCGTCTTACTGTATCCGTACGGCGGAAAAGCTGATTCAGACCCGGATCCCCCCCATGACCGTACTGAATATGAACATTCCGCCTGTGCCCCTTTCAGAACTGAAGGAGCCGGTGGTATGCCCCCTGGACAGAAATGTGTATATGGATGAGTATGAGAGACGGGTGAGCCCCAGAGGCCGGGTCTATTACTGGCTGGGGCCGGAGCATCCCTATGATGTGCCCACGCCGGGCGGCGACTGGGACTATATCGGGAAAGGCCATATCACCATAACCTTCCTGACGCCGGACGGATTTGAGCAGAGGATGGATCCCCTGTTCCCGGTGAAGCTTCAGGAAGACAGGTGAGGGACAGCAGAAAAGCGGTACAGTCAGACGGGAAAGGATGACAGAAAAGATGACAAATACAGAGAAGGCATTCAGGACAGAACACGATTCCATGGGAGAAGTGAAGGTGCCCGCGGACCGGTACTGGGGCGCCCAGACCCAGCGGAGCTATGAGAACTTTCCCATCGGCAGGGGGAAGGAAACCATGCCTGAGGAAATCATCCACGCCTTTGGCATTCTCAAAAAGGCGGCGGCCCTGGCCAACCATGCCCTGAAGCCGGAAAAGATGACGGATGAAAAGCTCGGCTATATCTGCCAGGCGGCGGATGAGGTCATCTCCGGACAGCTGGCGGATCACTTCCCCCTGGTGGTCTGGCAGACGGGCAGCGGCACCCAGAGCAACATGAACGCCAATGAGGTGATTGCAGCCAGGGCCAATGAACTGGCCGGGTCAGGGCTGTGCCATCCCAATGACGATATCAACATGAGCCAGTCATCCAACGATACCTTTCCCACGGCCCTGCATATCTCCGCCTGCCTTGCCCTGACGGAAAACCTGCTGCCTGCCGTGGAGGAGCTGGTTAAGACCTTTATGGAGCTGGAGGAAAAGTACCCGGATGCGGTCAAGAGCGGCCGGACCCATCTGCAGGACGCGGTGCCCATTTCCTTTGGGCAGGAGGTCAGCGGCTGGCGCAGTTCCCTTCAGCGGGACATGGAACTGATCCGGATGTCCTTAAAACCCCTGTGCGGCCTGGCCCTGGGCGGGACAGCCGTGGGAACGGGCCTGAATGCCCCTGCCGGGTTTGCTGAAAAGGCGGCGGAGGAAATCGCCCGGATGACCGGCCTGCCCTTTGTGACGGAACCCAACAAGTTCCATGCCCTGACATCCCGGGACGAGCTGGTGTTTGCCCACGGTGCGGTCAAGGCCCTGGCCTGTGACATGATGAAGATTGCCAACGACATCCGTTTCCTGGCATCCGGTCCCCGCTGCGGGCTCGGGGAGATCAACATACCGGAAAATGAACCGGGCAGTTCCATCATGCCGGGAAAGGTGAACCCCACCCAGTGTGAGCAGGTGACCATGGTGGCCGTCCAGGTGATGGGCAATGATGCGGCCGTCACCTTTGCCGCATCCCAGGGAAACTTTGAACTCAATGTTTTCATGCCGGTTATGGCCTACAATTTCCTCCAGTCGGTGCGCCTTCTGTCCCAGTCCATCCGGGCCTTTAATGAGCGGTGCGCCTGCGGGATCACGGTGAACCGGGAGAAGATGCAGGAGAACCTTTCCCGCTCCCTGATGCTGGTGACGGCGCTGAATCCGTATATCGGCTACGAGAATGCGGCCAGGACGGCCAAAAAGGCCTATAAGGAGAATATTTCCCTGAGGGAGGCCTGTATTGCCCTGGGATACCTGACAGGGGAAAAGTTCGATGAGGTTTTCCATCCCGAGCAGATGATCTGAAAAAAGGCGGCGGTGCATATGAGGATATCCTCCGGGCACACCAGGGACATGACCAGCGGCTCCATCGTCCGGGATATCATTCTCTTTTCCCTGCCCCTGATGCTGGGAAACATCTTTCAGATGCTCTACAACACCGTGGACGTGATTGTGGTGGGCAACTATGTGGGCAGGGAAGCCCTGGCGGCGGTGGGCTCCACCACGGTGATCGTCAACATGATGGTGTTCTTCTTCAACGGCTTTTCCGTGGGCGCCGGTGTCATGATCGCGCGGTATTTCGGCGGCAGGGATATGGAGCGGCTGCATACGGCCGTGGAAACCACCATGGCGGTGACCATTCTGTTCTGTCTTTTGACCACCCTGGGCGGCATTGCCCTGGTCCGGCCCATGCTGCTTTTTATGGCGACCCCGGATGACGTCATGGAAGACGCGGTGACCTACCTGACCATCTATTTCGGGGGCATCAGCGGGCTTCTGGTATACAACATGGGCAGCGGGATCCTCCGGGCGGTGGGGGATACCACCCGGCCCCTCCTCTTTCTGATCCTGACCAGTGTGCTGAATATTGTCCTGGATTTTGTCTTTGTCCTGTGGCTTAACGCAGGGATTGCGGGCGTGGGCTTTGCAACGGTGCTGGCCCAGATGATCTCGGCGGTCCTGGTGCTGGTGCTGCTTACCCGCACCACGGACAGCTACCGGCTTGTGTGGCGGGATCTGAAGATTGACTTGCCCATGCTCCGGGAGATCTTCGCTGTGGGGATGCCGGCAGGCATTCAGTCCGTCATCACCGCGTTTTCCAATGTGTTCGTCCAGTCCTACATCAACTTTTTCGGGTCCGTGTGTATGGCGGGCTGGAGCTGCTACAACCGTCTGAACCAGTTTATCATGCTGCCCATGCAGTCCATGGCCATGGCGGCTACCACCTTTGTCTCCCAGAACATCGGGGCGGGAAAGACCCGGCGGGCCCGGGAGGGAACGGTGCGGACACTGGTCATGGCGGATCTGGTGACACTTGTCATAGCGGTGCTGCTGTTTGTGTTTGCTTCTCCTGCCACAGGGCTTTTTACGGAGGATGAGGAGGTCATCTCCTATGGGGTGCTCTTCCTTCGGGCCAACATCTTTTTCCTGCTGTTTAACTGTATCAACCATGTTCTGGCCGGTGCTCTGAGAGGGGCAGGGGATTCCAGGGGTCCCATGATCATCATGCTGGGTTCCTTTGTGGCGGTGCGGCAGATCTATCTGTTTGTTGTGACCAGGTTTATTGCCAACACGCCCTTCCTTGTGGGTTTCGGCTATCCCGTGGGCTGGATGGTCTGCTGTGTGGTGGAGGTGACATACTTCATCCGCAGGCGGGGCATCCGGAAAAAGACAGCAATATAAAGGGCCTTTGCCCTAAGATGCGGGCAAAGGCCGGAGGGTCTGTATGACGCCGGAGAACGGTAAGACAAATGTTCTCCGGCGTTTTCTGTATCTTTCCGCAGAAAAAGCCCGGCAGAGGCCGGGCTTTTACGATTACTGCTGGATGGCATCCACGATGGCCAGGGTGACACTCAGGTCCACATACTCGCCATCCGGGATCTCGGTGGTACCCTGTTCAATCAGATCAGCCAGACCGGGTACGCGGTAGACTTTGACCTGCAGGGTGTCGCCTTCATTGAACTGGGCAATGATGCCCTGAAGCTGGGTGATGGATGTGATGACAGTGCCGTTGACATCCACGATGATGTCGCCTGCCATCATGCCGGCAGCTTCAGCGGGGCTCTTGGCGTCCACATCACGGACATAGACGCCGTTGGGGATGGAGCCGCTCATGACAGCGGCGGACATGTTGTTGATGCTGGTGATGGTGATGCCAAGCCTGGGCTTGCCCGTCATATCCATGCCGGAACCGCCGTTATTGGCAGCGGTGCTCTTTTCATCCAGGGAAGGCGTGGCGATGGCGCCGGAGAGCACATCGTTGATCAGGGGCTTGGCCGCGTTGATCGGGATGCACAGGCCGATGCCGTCAATGCTGGCGCCGGAGAAGGCTGTGCCGGAATACTTGATGGTGGGGATGCCCATGAGGTCACCGGTGACGGAGAACATGCCGCCGCCGCTGTTGCCGTTGTTGATGGAAGCGTCCACCTGGATCATGGTATTGGTAATGATTTCCTTCCGGCCATACTTGTCATAGGTGGAGGAAGAATAGGTACGGTTCAGTGCTGAAACAATACCGGCCGTTACGGTACGGGAGAGTTCCTCACCAAGGGGATTGCCGATACAGATGGCCCAGTCGCCGACCTGCAGGGTATCGCTGTCGCCCAGGGGAACAGGCTTCAGTTCCAGTTTCGGTGAGTACACAATGGCCACATCCAGGTTCTCATCGCTGGCCACCAGCACAGCATCATAGAGATCCGGTTCCTTGGCGCCTTCCACAGGCACGGTGAGTTTCAGGGAAGAGGAATCTTCCACCACATGGTAGTTGGTCAGTACATAATGATCTGCGATGACCACACCGCTGCCGGTGCCGGCCAGGACTTCCTGGGTGGTGGGCTGATTGTCGCCGTACCCGTTGCCGTTGCCATTGCCGTTGCCGTATCCGTTGCCAAAGCCGAAGGGCCAGCCGAAGCCGAAGTCATAACCGTAGCCGTAGTTGCCGTTTCCATAGTTGGAATAGCGGACCATCTGATAGTTCCTTACGCCCACGACACTTTCGCGGACATCGGCGATTGCCTGGGTAAAGGGAGAGGTGACCACTACGGTCTGAACTTCTTCTGCAGTCTCCTCAGCGGAAGAGGTGCCGGCGTAAAGACCCAGGCCGGTGCCGGCCATGATACATACCAGAGCCAGGGAAACAAGCTGTATCCAACGATTCTTTTTCATAATTCTATACCTCCGATCACTGTTTCGAAGCATATGGGTCTGCAGGATGCCTGCTGCCCATTGTTGTACTGCTTTGTGAAGCTCCCGGGGATCTTCCCCTTTGCTTCGATACAGAGTATAGAGGAGAATTTGAAACCGACAATGAATGAAATGTGAACAAATGCGAAATAATTGTAAACATCAGAGCATCTGCTGCATGGAGGCGGGAAGTTTGCGGCGCCAGCTTCCCTTTTTATAGGTGTAAACCGACATGACCATGGCAAGAACCCAGGAAATCAGCAGGGAAGAGTAGAGGGCATCCGGATGTCCGCTGGGCCACTGTGCGCTGGTGGTGAGAAATGCGATGAGATAGGCCAGGGGCATGCGCAGCACCACGGTGGCAATCAGGGAAATCCACATGGGGATGACGGTTTCACCGGCCCCGCGCATGACGCCCTGAAGCACCTGGGAGACGGCAAAGGCAATGTATCCGAGGGACTGCCAGCGAAGTCCCCGGACACCCAGGGAAATCACGGTATCCGTCTGGGTGAACATGCCGATGAGCCCTTCTCCGAAGAAGAGAATGGCGGCCACCAGAAGGGAAGCACAGATCAGGGCAATGCGCAGCAGGTCCCGGGTGCCGGGCCGGATGCGTTCCGGCTTGCCTGCCCCGATGTTCTGGCCCACATAGGTGGTGGCTGCTGTACCGAAGGTGAAATTGGGCATCATGGCAAATCCGTCCACGCGCATGACGGCCACGGTGGCGGCTATGGTCAGTTCACCCATGGAATTGGTGAGGTTCTGCACAATAATGGAGGAAAGAGAGAAGATGGCGGAGGTGATGCCCGCCGGGAAGCCCAGGGAGCAGAGCTTCCATATGAGCCGCTTATCCGGCGTCAGGGTGCGCCGGTTCAGATCAATGCTCTCCCGCATGCGCAGCAGCCGGATAAAGCAGAGAATGCCGGATATGCCCTGGGCGATGATGGTGGCCCAGGCCACCCCGGCGATGCCCATGCCGAAGGTGCGGACAAAAACAATGTCCAGAACAATGTTCATCAGGCAGGCCAGGGCCAGGAAAACCAGAGGATAGAAACTGTCCCCCATGCCCCGCAGGACACCGGAGAGAATATTGTAGGCGGAACAGCCCAGCATGCCGATGAAAATGATCTGAAGGTAAGTAATGGCGCCTTCACCGACAGCCTGCGGGGGATGCACAAGGCCCACCAGAAAGCCTGTCAGGGGGAAGCCTGCCAGGGTAACCATAAGGCCGGAGACCACCACCAGGAAGAAGGTGGATCCCACCAGTCTGGAAAGCCCTTCCCGGTCTTTGGCCCCGAAGGTCTGGGCGGAGAGAATGCTGGCACCGGTGGAAATACCCATAAAGAGGACCAGCATCAGGTTCAGGATGGGGCCGGAGGTGCCTACGGCTGCCAGAGCTGTGTCCCCGATGTACTGTCCTACAATGATGGAGTCCACGGTGTTGTAAAGCTGCTGGGCAAAGTTGCCTATGAGCAGCGGGATGGAAAAGGCAATCAGGGTGTTCATGGGCCTGCCGCTTGTCATGTCCTGTACGGCGAAAAGACGGGAAAGCTTTGACATGGAAAACCTCCAAAAAGGGAATGGCATATGGGAATGACGGATGGATTGTAGCAGGAAGAAGAGCCGGCATCAATAAAACCGTCGGGAAACCGGAGGGGACTGGACAAAAAATCTTTCCGGGAATAGATTTTAGGGAACAAAAAGGATTTGCATGCGTCCAAATGGCAGGACCCGGAAAAAGAGAAATGAGGAGGCGGAATGTGAAATGAAACGTGCCATGAAATACGGAATGCGGCTGCAGGCAGGTATGGCCCTGATTCTGGCCATGTGTATGCTGGTGGGCATGTCCTGTCCTGCCCTTGCGCAGGAGACAGCCGGCCCCGGGGATACGGGGGAGGACGTGGTGAAGCTGCAGATGAGGCTGGAGGAGCTGGGGTGGCTGGAAGAAGGTACGTACGAAAGCGGCCTGTATGATGATGCCACCCGGCAGGCCGTCACCCGTTTTCAGCAGGCCAGCGGTCTGTTCCCCACAGGATGGATGGACGGGAAAACCCGGAACATGCTTTTCTCAGGGGATGCAGCCGTCTGTATCCCGGAAGAGAAAGAAGTATTCAGAGAAGAGGTATACACAGAAGAACTGGCAGACGTGGATATGTATGTTCCCCTTTATACATCATCCCCCACCAGCATCCCTGTTGCCCCCATGTACGGTTCCACCGTCAGGGCAGGGAACATTCAGGAATGGAATACGGAAGAATTTGCACCCTACCGGGAGAGCGGCTTTCAGAGTGTGGCCGTCAGCCCTCTTTCCACCTTTGCTGCGGATATTGATACGGCCGCCTACAGCCAGATCCGCAGCAGGATCCTGCATGGCAGGGAAGTACCGGCCCAGCTGGTGCGCATCGAGGAGATGCTGAATTATTTCAGGTACGACTATCCCATGCCAGAGGAGGATGAACTTTTCGGCGTCAGCCTGAAGCTGGCTCCCTGCCCGTGGAATGATGAGACAAGACTTCTCCAGATCGGACTGCAGGCCCAGTCCGTGGCTTCCCAGGAGCGGGTCCCGCATCATCTGGTGTTCCTGATTGACACATCCGGCAGCATGGAAGGGCATGACAGGCTGGATCTGGTGAAGCGGGCATATCAGCTGCTGCTGGAAGCTCTTGATCCGGAGGATACCGTGTCCATTGTGACCTATGCTTCCCACGAGAGGGTTGTGCTGGAGGAAGCAAAGGCAGCGGACAGAGCAAGGATTATGGAGGCAGTGGAGGATCTGGAAGCGGGGGGTGGTACCAACGGATCTGCCGGCATCATGAGGGCATACGAGATCGCGGAAAAGTATTTCCTGGAAGGCGGCGTCAACCGGATTATCCTGGCCACCGACGGCGACCTGAATCTGGGCATCTCGGAACCCGGCGCCCTGGCGGACCTGGTCAATGAGAAGAAAAAGCACGGAGTTGAACTGACCGTGCTGGGCTTTGGGTACGGCAACTATAAGGACAACAGGCTGGAAGCCCTGGCGGATTTCGGCAACGGCAACTGCTGGTACATCGACAGCATCCATGAGGCCCGCAGGGCGCTGGTGACGGAGGCAGACGGGACCTTCCGGACGGTTGCAGGGGATGTGAAGCTGCAGGTGGACTTTAATCCCGGCTTTGTCAGGGGGTACCGGCTCATCGGGTATGAAGACCGGCTCATGGCCCCGGAAGCATTTGCAGATGATGCACAGGACGGCGGGGAAATCGGCAGCGGGCACCGGGTGACGGTGCTCTACGAACTGGTTATGACAGACAGCGATTTTGACTTTGGAAGCGTGGAAAGTGTGTATGCAAAGACCGTGCCTGCGGATTTCTCCTCCATGCTGACGCTGAACGTCCGGGCAAAACAGCCGGGCAGTGCGGAAAGCAAGCTGTATACATATGAGCTGGCGGCGGATACAGTACCAGAAATGGACGACAATATCCGCTTTGCCGCGGCGGTTGCCGAGGTGGGCATGCTGCTCAGGGACAGTCCGTGGAAGGGAACGGCCAGTTATGCTTCCGCTCTGGAACTTCTCCGGTCTGCCCATGTGACAGGTGACACGGAAAAAGAGGAATTCCTGTATCTGACAGGCCTTCTGGCGAAAAACGAACAAATATCCGGCAAATGACAGAACCTCGGCGGTAACGTGTGTAACCGCATTCCTGCATTGTCTTTCCTATAACAATCTGCTATACTTGTTACCCGGGGCTTTATATTCTGATATATTGATTCTGCTATATATGGATTGTTTTTGGAAAGGTGAACTTGGAGCATGAGGAAACGAATCAGCTGGCTCATGGTAGTCTTTCTTCTGATCCTGGTGGTATCAGAAGCATTTGCCGGTAGCGGCGATGTCAATGGTGACGGCAGCTTTGATGAAGGAGATGCCGTGTCCCTGGGTGCCTATCTGGTGGGGGACGATGTGGAAATCAACACCATCATCGCTGATGTGAACAGCGACGGCAGTGTGGGGCTCAGTGATCTTATGACACTGGAGCGCCTTCTGGCTTCCGGAGAGAGACCGGGCGACGGCCAGGTCACCAGCCATCAGGTGGTCTACGGTAAATCCGTGATGGGCCGTGACCTGGTGTGCACCATCATCGAACCGGAACGCTATGAAAGAACCGTTCTGGCAGTCTTTGCCATGCACGGCTACGAAGGTTTTTATGACAAGGACGGCCAGACCCTGGTGGACGCGGCCAATGAAATCATAGAGTATTTCAAAGGCCAGGACACCATGTACGGCTGCCGTCTGATGGTGGTGGCATGCGCTAATCCGGACGGTCTTGAGGACGGAAACAGTTTCTACGGGTTCGGTCATGACAACAAGCAGGGCGTGGATATCAACGACAACTTTGATGTCAACCGTCCTGCCCCGGAAACCCAGGCCCTGATGAATCTGGTGACGGAATACAAGCCGGATGTGGTGCTGGACTTCCACGGATTCGACTATTACACCGTGGGCTCCAGCGAGCTGGCCGTGGTCTTCTCGGAAGAAATGGGACGGTCCCATCAGATCATCTTCACTTCCAAGCACAAGGGCACCTTCACCTTCTGGGCCCAGGAGCAGGGAGCCAAGGCCCTTATGGTCTATCTCCCGGATCCGGATTTCTCCCGGAAGAATCTGACCCAGGCCATCGAGCGGGTGGTGGCGCACAGCTATCCCGAAAAGAACGGCGTCTATACCGTGGACCCGGTCTTTGCAGAGCTTGGTGACATCTACTGCTTTGCCCTGGACACCTACAATATCCGCACCTATTCGGACATCAACGGTGCCGAAACCGGATACATCTCCGGCAAAAAGGACTGGGTGGTCCTGGAGGAAATCTACGAGAACGGCTGGGCCCGTGTACGCTATCCCATCAAGGAAGGCTACAAGATCGGTTACGCCTATGTGGGCGCGTTTGTGGACAGTGCCATGCGCATTGACCCGCTGGTGTCCGAGGGCGACCGGGGAAGGAACATCCCGGTATATACCCGCAACAACCTGAACTATCAGTGGGAACTGATTGACCGCCGTTCCACCTTCTATGTGGTGGCCCGCAGCGAGAATGCCCTGCAGGTGGTATATCCCAGCCAGAAGGGCCTGCGGATGGGCTGGATCAAGGATAACGCAATTGACGTGGACTCCCTGGCGGCTTACAACTACAGCGGAGAGGAAGACGGGGAGAGAGAAGAAAAGAAGACATACAACGCCACCCTGTACGCAGCCGGCGTACAGATCGACGGCGGCCAGGCTTTCGACCTGCCTGTGTATGTGGAAGCGGACAATCTGGCATCCCTCCGTCTGTGGGTAGAGTATGACGGAGAAGCCATTGAGCTCTATGCCGTCGATGACGGCGGTACCATGACCGGGTTTGTCAGGGGAGAAGACCTGGCGGCCAATCCGTACCGTGTCATGTGGGTCAACAGTGAGGGCGACAGCGAAGCGCGGGATGGCCTGCTGGTCACCTTCCATTTCCGGGCCAGACCCACCACCAGGGAACAGGAGACGCCTCTGCTGGTATACGCCAGGTCCGGCGATGCTCTGACAGACGGCCTGGACCGCGTCAAGATCACCCTGGCACCCTATGAAGGCAACAAAGAATAAACGCAGCAT
>CAMOVR010000007.1 GCA_946627565.1 uncultured Clostridia bacterium | reverse complement strand
ACCGCTGTCAAAATGACTGACAGCGGTTTTTCTGTGCGCTGCCGGTGCATTCACTTTGCAAAACTGTACGATCTGGCAGATAAGTTTCCAAAGGAAACAAATTTCTGCAAACCGGACGGAAAGCCGGGACACGCCTGAAGGGGCGACGGGCCGGAGGAGGGGAGGGAAAAAAACACAGAAGACAGGTATGGACGCCCATCTGCATGTGCCGGCCGGCTCTCTTCAGATGAGGGTGCGGATCTGCATGCTGAACCCGCCGGCCGGAACCCGCATGAAAAGACTGGACGTATGTATTCTTTGGATGCCAAACCGGAACATCTGAGGAAGTTTCCCGCTGCAGATGCTTGAATTGACATGGCAAACTATTTTAGGACCTGATTTGGGAAGTAACGTCTATTGACAAAGCATAAAAAGAAGCATATGATGTTTGCTATAGAAAATGGTTAATTATTTTGTGAATATCCAAAATAAAGCAAAACTCCGGGACAAGAAAGAAGTGAGCCGCGTGTGGACCCGTTTCGTATGTCTGAACCTGTTGCTGCTGCTGGTACTTACCGGAACAGTATATGCGGAGGAACCGGTGTCGCCCATGAAGTTTAAGAGTGTATCTGTTCATGACCCGTCAGTCATCCGCACAGAGGACGGCACATTTTACATTTTCGGCAGTCACATGGCCGCCGCAAAGTCCGACGATCTTATCAACTGGACCATGATCAGCAAGGACGCCGGCGCAGGGTGCACCCTGGTGGAAAATGTGCAGGAACAGATGAAGGAAGCACTGAGCTGGGCAAAAACCAAGACATTCTGGGCGCCCGATGTACAGCAGCTCCCTGACGGCCGTTTTGCGCTGTACTACTGCACCTGCGAGGGCAGCAGCCCTCTGTCCGCGCTGGGTCTGGCTGTGGCGGACAGCCCCGAGGGTCCCTATGTGGACCAGGGGATCCTGCTGAAAAGCGGTATGGCAGGGTACAACGCCACCTATTATCCCAATGTGGTGGACCCCTGCGTGTTTACGGACAGGGAAGGACGCCTCTGGATGGTATACGGAAGCTATTCCGGAGGAATCTTCATTCTGGAACTGGACCCTGCCACGGGTCTTCCCCTGGAAGAAGGGTACGGCACGAAGCTGCTTGGCAAGAACCACGCCCGCATCGAAGGCCCGTACATGCTCTACAGCCCTGAGACGGAATACTATTACCTGTTCCTCTCCTTTGGCGGGCTGGACAGCAACGGAGGGTACAACATCAGGGTATGCCGCAGCGAGAATCCGGACGGCCCCTTCTACGACAGTGCAGGCCAGGAGATGATCCGCTGCGGCGGGGCGGCCGGAACCTTTTTCCACGATGTGGACTATGAGGGCTACGGTGTCAAGCTCATGGGGGGCTATAAGTTCGCAGCGGCGGAAAGCGATACGAGCCGGGCTGCAACGGCTTACCGGTCTCCGGGACACAACAGTGCCTGGTATGACGCGGAGACGGGCCAGTACTTCCTGATTTTCCACACCCGTTTTGCCGCCAGCGGCGAGAGCTTCACGGTGCGGGTCCATCAGATGTACATGAATGAAGAGGGCTGGCCGGTGGTGTCCCCCCTGCGGTACGCCGGGGAAGGCACGGAAGCTCCCGAAGAAACGGACCGGCCCGGAAAATACAAGGTTCTGCTGCATGGCCATGACATCAATGCCGTGGAACATGTTTCTGAATTCTGCTCCCTCACTGAGGACGGCAGGATTGAAGGAGGATACACCGGCACCTGGGAGAGCGACGGGGATCTGGTACGCCTTAAGATAGGGGAGGAAACGTACACCGGCCGCTTCCTGAAGGGCATGGATGGTGCGCAGAATGCCTGGGTTTCCTGTTTTTCAGCCCTGAACGAAGCCGGAGAGGCTGTCTGGGGCATACGCTATGAGGATCTGGACTGAGATGGGAGGTGCGTTTGATGCGCAGAGGAATGGTTTGGCTGTCGCTGCTGGTAATGCTGGTTTCCTGCATCCTGCCGACAGAACTGGCCACGGCAGAAGAAAGCCTGAAAATGGGAAGGACGGAGCCGCTGTACTCCGCCGTACTTGCCGCCTGTACATTACCGGTTTACGGAGGTGAAGAGATCCGTGTACCCACGGACCTCAATGCCGCCCTTGGTGAAACGGTGCAGGCAGACATTTCCGTGCCGGAGGACGGACAGTATGAGGTCTGGGTGACGTACAAAAACGCCACGGACTCCACCCTGCCCACGGAAATGATTGTACGGGTGGACGGCGAGATTCCTTTTTATGAACTGAGGAGGGTCAAGCTGACATCCCTGTGGGTGACAGACGGAGGCCCGGCCCCTGTGGACCGTTACGGCAACGAGATTGCCCCGACGCCTTTTTCCGCTGATGTGGAGCAGGAAACAGGCCTGACGGATTCCACCGGCCGGATTGATGTGCCTTTCCTGTTTGCCCTTACGGCAGGGGAGCACACCATATCCTTTGAAACACAGGACAGCGGAGCACATATCAGCGCTGTGACACTGAAGGCGCCCAAGGTGGTTCCGGCCTATGATGGCCAGGTGGCAGCGGGCAGCAACATCGTCATTATTGAGGGTGAGGCGATTCAGAGCCGCAGCAAGTCGTCCATCCGCAGTGCCGGCGAGTTCAATGCGGTTCTTACCCCCTACAGCACCGTCAACCGGGTGCTCAACCACCTGAGCGGTGCATCCTTTGACACCGCAGGAGATGCTGTGAGCTACGCCTTTGAAGTGCCGGAAGACGGCTGGTACAACCTGGACTTCCACTACCGTCAGAGCGTCAAGGTGGACTTCCCGGTCTTCCTGGACCTGTATATCGACGGTGAAATCCCCTCCGAGGCTGCAAAGCTTGTGCATATGGACTACAGCACCGGATTCCTGGACAAGACCGTACCGGTCACTGCCGGGAGCCAGGATAAGCAGACATTCCATCTGACCAAGGGCAGCCATACCCTGACACTGAAGATCAACGGAGCCCTGCTGACACCGGTTTATGAGATGATCGACAGGGTCTTAAGCGAGATCAACAGCCTGAGCCTGGAAATCACCCGCCTCTCCGGCGGCACAGCGGACCAGTACAGGAGCTACAACGTACGGGAATACATCCCGGACATTGAAGAGCGGCTCAACAGCTGGGGCGATGACTGCGCAGAAGCGGTGGAATACATCAAGCAGTTTTCTTCCATCGGGTCCGGCAGTGCATTTTCAAGCCTGACGCTGTGCGCAGACCAGCTGCACCGCCTTGCCCTGAAGCCTGAGGATCTGCCCAGGCGTCTGTCCGAGCTTTCCACCGGTTCCAACTCCGCCTCCAGGATGCTGGCTCAGCAGCTGCAGGACATGGCAAACCACAATCTGGATATTGACCAGATCATTTTCTACCAGGACAGCGCCAAACTGCCGGAGCGTCCCGGATTCATGGAAAACGTCAGCAAGAGCGTGGAGAGGTTTACCACATCCTTCTCCAGCCAGGACTACGCTGCCGGCAGCGGCGACAAGACCCATCTGCAGGTCTGGATGGGCAGAAGCCGCCAGTACGTGGAGCTGGTGCAGAACCTGATTGATACCGAGTTCACACCCGCCACCGGCATCCATGTGGACATTTCCCTGATGCCCGATGCCAACAAGCTGGTGCTGGCCAATGCAGCCGGAACCGCGCCGGACGTGGTGCTGAGCCTCCAGTACGTGGTGCCCAGCTACCTCAACATCCGCGGCGCCCTCTACGACCTGACCCAGTTTGAAGATTTCGGCGAGGTGGCAAGTCGCTTCTCCTCCGGTCTGTTCATCCCCTATATCCTGGGCGATGGTGTGTACGCCATGCCTGAGACCGTCAACTTCTGGGTCATGTTCTACCGCAAGGACATTCTGGATGCCCTGTCCATCTCTGTTCCCAACAGCATGGAAGAGGTCAAGCTCATCCTGCCCGAGCTGCAGAGAAGAAACATGAACTTCTATTTCCCCACCGCCGGTATGGGCGGCATGAAGGTTTTCCCCGGCACACTGCCCCTGATTCTCCAGTCCGGCGGATCCATCTATGCGGATACCATCGGCGATACCACGCTGGACAGTGAAGAATCCCTGAAGGGCTTCAGGGAAATGACGGAACTTTTCACCGTCTACAACATGCCCACGGATGTTCCTTCCCCCGGATTCTATCAGCAGTTCCGCGACGGCACACTCCCCATTGGCATTGCGGACCTGTCCACCTACAACCTTCTGCTCAACGCAGCCCCCGAGCTGGATTCCCTCTGGGATATCGCCGTGTTCCCGGGCCTTGAGCAGGAAGACGGCACCGTGGCCCGCTGGACCACAGGCGGCGCTGAAACCATGGCGATCCTGAGCCAGACGGACAAACCGGACCAGGCCTGGGAATTCCTCAAGTGGTGGAGCAGCAGCGAGGTACAGGCAACCTTTGGCTCTCTCCTGCAGAGCACCTACGGTTCAGAATACATCTGGCCCACAGCCAACACGGAGGCCTTTGCCACCCTGCCGCTTAAGAGCGCCCACAAGAAGATCATCATGGAACAGATGAAATGGATGACGGAAGCTCCCTGGGTGCTGGGCACCTACATGCTGGAACGCGAGCTTTCCAACGCCTTCATCTCCGTGGTGGTGGACGGCGTGGATGCACGGCGCGCCCTGGATACGGCCGTCAAGCGCATCAACCGTGAGACCTACCGGAAACTGGAAGAATTCGGATATTACAAAGACGGGGAAATGCTGAAGGAATTCCCCACACCGACCGTGGACGTGGTGCAGAAATACATTGATGCTGCCGCATCCAGCCAAAAGGAGGGACAAGAGTGAGAACGAAGAAGAGCACGCCCTACCTGTTCCTGGCTCCCTATCTGATCCTGTTTGTGATCTTCATCATCATTCCCACCATCATGGCCATAGGGCTGTCATTCACCAACTATAATGCAGTTCAGACGCCGCAGTTTGTGGGACTGACGAACTACATCAACCTCCTGACCCAGGATACCATCTTCCTGCAGTATGTCCTGCCCAACACGATCCTCTTTGCCGTGATCGTGGGTCCCGTGGGCTATCTGCTGGCATTCTTCCTGGCATGGTCCCTGAGCCAGCTGACACGGCTTCCCCGCACGATTCTGGCCCTGATCATCTATTCTCCCTCCATGACCATGGGTGTTGCCATGACCGTTATGTGGCGCGTGGTGTTCCTGGGTGACCAGAGCGGTATCGCCAACTACGCCCTGACCCAGCTGGGCATCATAACCGAACCCATTGTCTGGATGCTGAACACCAACTACATCATGCCCATCGTCATCATCGTGGCCCTGTGGAGCAGCATGGGCGTGGGCTTCCTGGCCATGCTGGCAGGCCTTCTGAACATCAATGCCGAGCTGTACGAAGCCGGCGCCATCGACGGCATCCGCAACCGGGTACAGGAAGTGTTCTATATCACGATCCCCTCCATGAAGCCCCAGATGCTCTTCGGTGCAGTTATGGCTGTTGTGAGCGCTTTCCAGGCAGGCAATATCGGCGTGATGCTGACCGGTTCCAACCCCACGCCGCAGTACGCTGCCCAGCTGATGGTGAACCACATCGACGACTATGGCTTTACCCGCTATGAGATGGGTTATGCCGCTGCGGTGTCCGTATCCCTTCTGGGCCTCATCTACGCGTTCTCGTTTATTGCCCGCAAGCTGTTCAGCTCGAAGGATGAGTAATAAGGAGGTGTAAAACATGGCTGTAGGCGGTACAAAAGTCAACCCGAAGAAGTTCCACAAAAATCAGATACCACTGTATCTGTACCTGGTTCCCATTGCGATCTTCATGGGTGCGCCCATTGTGTACATCATCAATCACGCATTCAAGCCCATGGACGAGCTGTTCGCTTTCCCGCCAAGATTCTTTGTTTCGCATCCGTCCCTGGAGAATTTCCGGAACCTGTTCCAGACCACGGCGGATTCATCCATCCCGATTTCCCGTTACATTTTCAACTCCCTCATCGTAACCCTCGGGGTGGTCTTCCTCTCCATTGTGATCTCCACCATGGCCGGCTTTGCCCTTTCCAAGATGAACTTCAAGCTCAAGGGTCCGGTGTTTGAGGTCAACAACATCGCCCTGATGTTCGTGGCAACCGCCGTGACGATTCCGCGTTACCTGACCATCAACGCCCTAGGCATTCTGGACACGTATCTGGCGCACATCCTGCCATTGATCGCCATGCCGGTGTGTCTGTTCCTGATCAAACAGTTCATAGACGGGGTGCCCAATTCCCTCATTGAGGCAGCGCAGCTGGAGGGGGCCAGCGCCTTCACGATTTACCGGAAGATCATCATCCCCCTGACCAAGCCTGCCATTGCCACCGGCGCCATCCTGGCGTTCCAGAGTGTGTGGACCAATGTGGAAACCTCCAACCTGTTCACGTCCTCCGAAGGCATCCGCACCCTGCCCTTCTACATGAACACCCTCACCAGCGTCGGCACGGTGCAGGGCCAGGGCATGGCTGCCGCAGCTGCCCTGATCATGTTTGTGCCCAATCTGCTTCTGTTCATCGTCATGCAGTCCAGCGTGATGAATACCATGGCCTATTCCGGCATCAAGTAAGGAGGAGAAGACATGCTGAAAAGAACACGGTCCCTCCTTCTCCTGACGCTGGCACTGGTCCTGCTGTGCACGGCTGCTTCTGCCTCAGTGCCCTACCGCACCTTTACCCTGGGTGTGGACGGCGATCTGGTGCAGACCCAGGCAGCGTATGAACCTGTCCGGACCATGACAAGGTTTGGGGAAGAAACCCTGAAGAACCCGGCGGATATGCGCCTGGGTCCCGACGGCAACCTCTACATCGCCGACGACGGCAACAACCGGATTCTGGTGATTACCCAGAGCGGTGATTTCGTCAAGGCAATCGGCGACAAGAAGACGCTGAAATCCGCACAGGGTGTCTTCGTGGACGACGATCTGAATGTGTTTGTAGCTGACGAAAAGGGAAGGGCTGTGGTGGTGTTCAGCCCGGAAGGCGAAGTAATCCGGGAATACACCAGGCCCACCAATACGCCCCTGTTCGGTGAAAACGCCGCCTTCAAGCCCAACAAGCTGGTGCTGGACAAGCGCGGCAACCTGTACATCGCAAGCGTCGGCAATACCAACGGTATTGTGCAGCTCAGCCCTGTGGGTGACGGCGAATTCCTGGGCTACTACGGTGCCAACCAGAGCCGGGTCAACTGGCTTACCGCCATCCGCCGCAGGATCCTCAGCGAAGAACAGCTGAAGATGCAGGCGGACGTGGTGCCCACATCCGTAAAGAACCTGGCCATTGACGAAAAGGGCATGGTGTACACCGTCTCCGAGGCGGAAAACGCAGCCCTGAGACGTCTGAACGTGGCCGGCAGCAACACCCTGACCCCGGACTACAATGTGGAACGCACCACAGCGGTGTCCGTCAACAGCCACGGCTCCATTTTCACCGCCAGCAAGGACGGCAACATCATGGAGTACACTTCCGAAGGCTCCACCCTGTTCCTGTTTGGCGCCACCGATACCGGCGACCAGCGGGTGGGTACCTTCAAGTCCGTCACAGGCCTGGTGGTAACGGACGAATACAATGTCTTCGTTCTGGACGAGATCCTCAACAGCGTTCAGGTGCTGGCTGCTACGGAATTTACGGACCTGGTGCATCAGGCATTCACCCTGTTCCAGGACGGCAAGTATGCTGAGTCCAAGGTTCCGTGGACGGAAGTCCTGCGCATGAACTCCCTGTTTACCTATGCTTCCACCGGTCTTGGCGAAGCCCTGTACCGCGAAGGCAACTTCGATCTGGCCCTGTCTTCCTTCCGCAACGGAGGCAACCGGAAAGGCTATTCCGACGCCTTCTGGGAACTGCGCAGCGACTGGCTGCACAGGAACCTGGGCGTCATCCTGCTGTGGATCATCGGCATCGCCGTTGTCCTCAAGATCGCAGGCATCATCGACCGCAAGACACATTTCCTGGCGCCAGTCCGCACCGTGAAGGGAAAGATCGGGGACATCGGGTTCCTGAAGAAAGTCGGCTGGTGCTTTACCATGATGCGCAACCCCTTTGACTGCTGCTACGGCATCAAGCGGGAGAAGCGCTCCTCCATCCCGGCAGCTGTCTGCGTTGTGGTGATCTTCTTCATCCTGCAGGTAGTCAACAAGTATTTCTCCGGCTTCCTCTTTAAGACGGTGCAGGAGGGCGAGTATGAGCTGCTGCGGGATGCGGTGATGACCTTCGGCGCATTCCTGCTGCTGACCATCTGCTGCTACCTGGTGTGTACCATCCAGGAAGGCGAAGCCCGGTTCAGGGATATCTTCATCGGCAGTGCTGCCGCGCTGACCCCCATGATTATTGCCCTGCCCATCCGGCTGCTTCTGAGCAACGTACTCACCTTCAACGAGGATTTCTTCCTTACGCTGGTGGACGTGGTGGCCTACGGCTTCACCGCGGTGCTCATTATCCTGGAACTGATGTATCTCAACGACTATTCCATGAAAAAGACCCTGGGCATCATCATCGTCACCCTGTTTACCGTGCTCGTTACGGTGGCACTGCTGTTTGTGGTGTATGTCCTGATCGGCCAGCTGGTGGATTTCGTATCCTCCATCTACGGAGAGGTGGTGTATCGATTTGTCAGGAAAGTCTAAATGCTTGATTTTGCTGCTGTCGCTGTTGCTGCTCCTACTCCCTGCTGTCATGGCGGAGGAGGCGGCCGGGTCCGCCATTCCGGATGATTATGTGCTGTGCGCCGAATCCAGCCGCTTCCGGATGTACCTGAAAGAATCGACACTGGCGATTATTGTGGAGAGCAAGGCCAACGGTTCCGTGCTCTATTCCACCGTTCAGAACCCGGATGACTTCAAGGATCAGGCTGCCTGGAAGGGATTCTACCAGAGCGGCATCGTGATGGAATTCATCGAGGATGTAAAGAGTACCAATACCCAGGCTGACCTGGTCAACATGAAAAATGAGATCAGCCTGAAATACCTGGACAACGGCTTTACAGCAGATGTCACCTTCCCGGAATATGGCGTCGGCTATACCGCAGAGGTGACGCTGGACGAAAGCGGCATCACGGTGAAGATTCCCCAGTCCGGCATCCACAACAGTGAGATTGACGGCAAGCGCTATACAGTTTCTACCTTTACCCTGTATCCCTTCCTGGGCCACAGCATTATGGGCCAGGATGAAGGATACATGATCATCCCCGACGGACAGGGCGCCCTCATTGAACTGAAGGACAATGAAAAGCGCTACTCCTCGCCCTTTGACCGTCCGGTTTACGGCACCAACATCGGCGTGGAAGATACCGTCAATTCCAAGTGGACCGTTTCCACCGAACCCATTATCATGCCGGTTTTCGGTATGGTGCATACCGCGGACCGCATCGGTTTCCTGGGTGTGATTGAGGAAGGCGATAACGCTGCCCGCATCCGTGCCTATCCCAACGGTGCCAACAACATGAGCTTTGACTGGGTCAGCGCCAAGTACACCTACCGTTTTGTGTACAAGCAGCCCACCGGTCCTTCCTCCGGCGCTGTGGATATGCTGACGGAAAACGCCAGGTCCTTTGATATCATCCAGCATTTCCTGCTGACGGATGAGGACGAGGCAAACTATGCCGGCCTGGCCTGCGCCTGGCGGGATTACATGGAGGAGAAGGGATTCTTTAAGAATGCCGAATCCGACAGGCCCTTCGACGTGGAAATCGATTTCCTGGGCATGGAGAAGGAAAACTCCGTGGTGGGCACTTCCGATGTGGTCATGACCAGCTTTGAGCAGGCTGGCAGCATCCTGGAGTGGCTCAAGACCGACGGCGTGGACAGGATTTCCGCTGTATACCGCGGCTGGCAGAACGGCGGCCTTACCGGTGCTGTTCCCACCGACGGTTATTCTCCCACTGGTGCCCTTGGCGGAGCCGGCGGATTGGAAGCCCTGGTGAACAAGGCATCCGGTCTTGGCAATATCGATCTTGCACTTGAAGCGGATTTCCTGCGTCTGAATACGGATACCCATCCCACCCTGACCTATTCCGCATTCAAGAAAATCACCAGCCAGACCTGGAGCGCACCCACCTTCGGACCTGTGTATGCCACCCAGTACTACCTGACGCCTTCCCGCAGCCTGGACATGGCCCGCAGTACCCTTCAGGCCATGAAGGCTTCCAAAGTCAGCGGTGTGGCTCTGACCGGCATCACCCAGCTGATGGCTGATGCCTATGAGTCCGGCCACTATGTGGAATCCGGGGAACTGGCAAACAGGTATGAACAGATTGCACAGACCGCTGCCGGGGAATACCGGACCATTCTGGAGTCGGCAAACGCCTACCTGTGGCCTTATGCCCATGCGCTGAGTGATCTTCCCGTGACGGGTTCGGATTACGCCTATGTATCCGATGATATCCCGCTTCTGGCCATTGCCATCTCGGGAAAGATGCCCGCCTACATTGAGTATGTGAACTTCCAGGCGAACGCCAGACGCTTCTTCCTGCGCCTTGTGGAACAGGGTACCCGTCCCTGCTTCCTCATTACCATGGAGGATCCCATCGCGCTGCAGAATACCAATTCCTCCGATATCTTCTCCTCCCGCTGGGATCTGTACCGCGTCACCATCGCCACCTGGTACCGTGACCTGAAGACCCTGCACGAAAAAATCGACGGTGCTGCCATTGTGGGACATGAAATCCACGGCGACATCACAAAGGTTACCTGGAACAACGGCATCAGGGTATACCTGAACTATGGCGAAAAGGACGCATCCCTTGACGGTGAGACGATTGAACCCATGTCATGGAAGGTGGTGCAAGATTAATGGGAAACTGGATTTATGAAAAACTGCTGCCCATGCTGGAATACCTTCCCTATGTCCTCCTGTTCGGGGTATTGGCGGCCCTTCTGATCACCCTCATTGTGACGCTGGTCCGCTACAGGCAGGGCAAGCCGGTGCGCAGAAGCGCCCGGGACACCCTGTGGGGTTACTTCTTCATCATGCCCTGGATGGTGGGTATCTGCATCTTCTTCCTGGGCGGCGTGGCCAATTCCCTGCTGTACTCCTTCTACAACCTGAAGCTGGACAGCGGTCTGCAGCTTACGCCGCTGACCGGGGTGGACGAAGCCGGCAACACGGTGTATACCCCCCTGGCCAACTATGTATCTGTTTTCAACAAGGAACTCAACTTCCCGGTGACCCTGGGGAACTTTGCAGTATCTCTTGTGCTGCAGCTGCCCATCATCATCGCCTTCTCCCTGATCATCGCCCTGATGCTCAACGGGAAGATTAAAGGCCGCGGCGTGTTCCGCACCATCTTCTTCCTGCCGGTTATCATCGCTACGGGCCCTGTTATGAGCCAGCTTACCGCCCAGGGCGTATCCTCGGTTCCCATGGTGAACCAGAATACCATGGCAGTCATTCTGGCGGATTTCCCGGAATTCATTTCACAGCCCATCATGGATCTGTTCTCGCAGCTGATCCTGATTCTGTGGAATTCCGGTATCCAGATCCTGATCTTCCTGGCAGGCCTGCAGAAAGTGCCCACCGCCATGTATGAGGCTGCCAAGATCGACGGTGCCTCCGGCTGGGAAACCTTCTGGAAGATTACCCTGCCCAGCTTAAGGTCCATGATCCTGCTCAACTCCATCTACACCGTGGTCACCCTGGCCACCAACAGCACCAACCCCATTATCGACCTGATCTACAACGCCACCTACGCGGTCACCAAGGGCTACTCCTACGGTGCGGCTATGACCTGGCTGTACACGCTGGTTGTAGCGATCCTGCTGCTCATCACTTTCCTGATTGTACGTGAAAAGAAGGAAAAGAAGAGCAAGGACGTGTTCCGTCAGGATATGGAAGGCCGTGCACGTGCTGCCCAGAGTAAGAAACTGAGCAAAATGATGGGAAGGAGGAAGACGGCATGAGTGAAAACGAAGCCCTGCAGAAGGCCAAGAGAAAAGAAATCCGAAAAGAGAGATTCAAAAAGCGCATGCTGGGAAGCGCTGACCGCCGTGGTCTGCTCATGAGCATTGTGATCTATGTGCTTCTCATCACCATCGCCTTTATCTATCTCTATCCTGTGCTCTACATGTTCTCCCGCTCCCTCATGAACCGCAGCGACCTGCTGGACTCTTCCGCCAAGTGGCTGCCCTCAGCCATCACCTGGAAGAACTATGAGGATGCCATCCTGACCCTGGACTACTGGAACAGTCTCTGGAAGAACCTGGTGCTGGCCCTGATTCCTACCGTATGCCAGGTGTTCATCTGCTCCATGGTGGGTTACGGGTTTGCCCGCTACAAGTTCCCGCTTAAGAATTTCTGGATGGCTGTGCTTGTGCTGGCCTTCCTGCTTCCGCCCCAGGTTACGTCACTGCCCAACTATCTGACCTTCTCAAGGCTCAAGCTGGCAGACGGCACCGTCAAGCCCTTCCTGATCACCGCCCTTCTGGGCCAGGGCTTCAAGAGCGTGCTGTGCGTCCTGATCTTCTTCAACTTCCACCGGCAGACACCCCAGTCCCTGGTGGAGGCGGCGGAAATCGACGGCGCCGGCCACTTCAAGGCATACTGGCGCATCGCGGTGCCGCTGTGTACAGCAGCCATCGTGGTGGTAACGCTGTTCAGCTTTGTGTGGTACTGGAATGAGACCACCCTGGTGCGTGAGTACCTGGGATACGGACATACCAGAGCCAAGGGCCTGACCACCCTGATGATTGAGCTGCAGAAATTCGAAGACTCCTACAATACAGCCTTTGATGCCCGTGCATCTTCTGTCACGTCCACCAACAAGATCAACGATGCCATCCGCATGGCCGGTACCATGCTGGCCATAGCCCCTCTGCTTGTGCTATACTTCGTACTGCAGAAACAGTTCGTTGAATCCGTGGACCGTGCGGGTATCACCGGTGAATAATGGTTCTTAAGGCCCCAAAGGGCTTAAGATAAGAAAAAAATGGAGGATTGAACTATGACTCGGAAACTGGTATCCCTGTTCCTGTCTCTGGTGCTGGTCTTCTCCGTGTGTTCCTTCGCTTCCGCTGAAGAGCTGAACACCACCGATGAGATCACCATCTCCTTCCTGACCTGGGACGATTTCGAGCTGACCCAGGCACTGGCTGACAAATTCCATGAGCTGCATCCCAACATCACCGTGGAAATCATCCAGTCCACCACTGCGGATGTCACGGCAACCCTGACCAATCTGGCCGCTGACAACAACCTGCCCGATGTCTTCTTCTGGCTGGACCTGGATCCCCTGATGGCCAACCCCATGTGCCTGGATATCGCCCCCTATCTTGAGGCGGACGAAGAAGCCCAGACCCTGCTGTATCCCTCCCTGCGCCGTGTGGGTTATGTGGACGGCAAGCGTTGCTACTTCATGCCCGGCGAATTCCTTCCCGCTGTCATCTACCTGGACAAGGCTGTTTTTGACAAGCTGAACGTGGAACTGCCCAGCCAGGACTGGACCTGGGAACAGATGCTGGACCTGATTGAGAATATGACAGATCCCGCTCAGGGCATCTGGGCATACAACTTCTTCATGGGACCTGTCACCCTGGGCCCGGTAGCTCTGACCGATCACGTGCTGGGCGAATTTGGCTGGGACGGCGAAAACTATCACTTCGATACCGGCTGGGTGGAAATGGTTGAAAAGCAGAGCGAATATGCCCGTCTGGGCTATCAGGCCATCCAGGGCAGCGATGCCTACCTGGCTGTGGTGCCCGATGACATGTGGCCCGGCGAATCCGGCCATGTAGCCATGCAGATGGACGCCTACTGGACCATGAACAACATCTATACCCAGACTGCTGCTCTGGAGCGCGGCCTGCAGATGGTTCCCTACAACAGCCCCCTGGGTGAGGGCACCGAAGAAGCCGGTCAGTTCAGCTGGATTGACATGGTCTCCATCGCTGCCAACACCGAACATCCCCGTGAGGCCTATGAAGTGGCCAAGTTCCTGACCTGGGGCAAAGAAGGCTGGCTGGCCCGTGCTGAACTGTACGGAACGCTGACCAACGAAGCCGGCGATAAGATCTATCGTCTGCCCGGTTCCCTGCCCATGGTTCAGGATGATGATGTCAATGCTGCCCTGGTGCCCCTGTTCCCGGATCTGGGATACTGGAACGACTGGGAGAGCTATCTGGCCAACATCCAGAACCCTGTCACCTTCGGCGGCAGAACCATTCCTGGTTTCAACACCTTCATCGCCGACTATTATCACGGCTCTGACTACAACGGCTACACCGGAATCGAAGCGGCTATCAATGCCGGCGCCATCGATCCCTATGACTACACCGACAGTCTGAATGCAGCCGGACGTTCCTATTATGAGGACGCCATGAAAGTTTTCTACAGCGTGTACGGTGAGTAAGTCGCACACCAAGTAAGCAGGGGAGCGCCGGGCTGATGTATTTCACCCGGCGCTCCCTGTTGATTTTTAAGCTGCCTGCTGCAGGCACTGCCGGGTTTGTGCGGGAATCCCATTCTCCGCCCCGAATAAAAGGGCGGAAGCAGAGGTGAAGAAAATGCTGAAAATACCTTCCTACAGGGACGGTCTGCCCATCTTCAAGGCACTGTCCTCCGAAACCCGGATCATGATTCTTGAACTCCTTCAGACAGAAGGCCCCATGAGCCTGACGGCCATCTCGGAGCGGCTGGCCATAACCCCCGGGGCACTGACGCCCCACATCCGTATGATGCAGGAGTGCGGCCTGATCAGTATTGCCATGGCGGAGGGAAGGCATGGAACGCTTAAAATCTGCAAGGCGGAAGTCTCCGGGCTGATGGTTTCAGGACCGGAACTTTCCATGACCGGCAATATGTATGAGACGGAGATCGGGGTGGGCGCCTACACAAACTATGAGGTGAAGCCCACATGCGGTCTGTGTACGCCGGAACATATCATCGGCAAAGTGGATGTACCCTCCGTTTTTGCGGATATGGAGAGGACCAATGCCAAAATACTCTGGTTCTCATCCGGCTATGTGGAATATATGCTGCCCTGCTTCCTGAAGGAAGGACAGATTCCGCTGGAACTCCAGATCTCCATGGAACTGTCCTCAGAAGCGCCGGGCGTGCAGGAAAACTGGCCCAGTGATGTGCACTTCAGCCTCAATGGTGTGCATCTGGGTTTCTGGACCAGCCCAGGGGATTTCGGAAGGATTCCGGGCATCTATAATCCGCCCTGGTGGTTCCCCAACTGGAATCAGCATGGACTGTACAAACTGCTGTCCATCAATGACCAGGGTACCTTCATGGACGGCGGGCGCATCAGCAATGTGACCATACGGGATGTCCATATCAGAGCAGGAAGGGCCATCGCTTTCCGCATCGAGGTGCCCGATACAGCGGGTCATGTGGGCGGTGTAACGCTGTTCGGCCAGGGTTTTGGCAACTATCCCCAGGATATCAGGATGCGCATGCATTACAAAGGAGATGACAGCGGTGAAACGACTTCTGGCAGTGATGCTGGTGCTGATGCTGCTTCCGGTTCTTTCCGCGGGTGAAACACTCATAATCGGCAGTGAGGCCGTGCATCCGGTCAGCCCCACCCTGTACGGACTGTTTCTTGAGGACATCAACTGTGCGGTGGACGGGGGACTGTATGCGGAACTTTTAAGGAACCGATCCTTTGAAAACCAGAACCTGTGGAACCCCGGCCATGCAGACCACTGGGAGGCATGGCGGACCGGCCTGCAGAAAAATGCCACGGCGGTTCTGGAAGATATTTCACCGATTCATGAAAACAACCCCACGTACCTTCATGTGGAGCTGGAAAGCGGAGGCCTGATGCGGCTTCAGAACCAGGGCTTTGGCGGCAACGCCCTGCGGGGCGGCATCGCCGTTACCCAGGGGGAATCGTATGACGTGTCCCTGTGGGTGCGGGGAGATGAGGAGGCTGCTCAGGAAGCGGCCGTGGAAGTGGCACTGCGGGATGTGGCGGGCAACAGCCTGTGTACGGAAGCCCCCGTGTTCAGCGTCACGGAAGAATGGAGAAAGGTTGAGGCCGTCATCACCGCCAGCGAGTCCGCGGGGGCTGTGCTTGCCGTGACCGCGGCAGGGAAGGGCGCGGTAGATATCGATATGGTATCCCTCATGCCGTCCCGCCGTGTGGGAAAGGACTGGCCCGGCGGGGGCATAAGGCAGGACCTGTTTGATATGCTTTCAAGTCTCCATCCCTCTTTTCTGCGTTTCCCGGGCGGCTGCGTGGTGGAAGGCACCTATGTGCGGGAAAACGCCTATGACTGGAAACAGTCGGTGGGCAGCGTGGAGAAGCGCCGGGAGATTGCCAATACCTGGGGCGGCATGCAGACCATGGGCGTGGGATTCTATGAGTATTTCTGCCTGTGTGAGGAACTTGGGGCACTGCCGGTGCCGGTGGTCCATGCAGGCCTGCTGTGTCAGGCAAGGGATGTGAAGGACCCGCCCCTGACCATGGATGAGACAAAGGCTTATGCGCAGGATATCCTGGACCTGATCGAGTTTGCCACAGGGGATAAGGATACAGCCTGGGGAAGCGTGCGGGCATCCATGGGGCATCCGCAGCCCTTTGATCTCCGGTTTGTGGCCATAGGCAATGAAAACTGGGGCAGCGCCTATTTTTCCCGGTATGAGGTGCTCTCAGACAGGGTGAAGGAGGTCTATCCGTATATCACCTGCATCGTGGCCGCAGGTCCGGTGGCGGAGGGAAATCTGATCCGGGACAGCTGGGCACAGATCCGCAGGTTCTTTCCGGAGGATCTGGTGGACGAGCACTACTATATGGACAGCAGCTGGTTCCCGTCCCATGTTCAGCGCTATGACAATTATCCCAGAACCACAAAGGTGTTTCTGGGCGAGTTTGCCGCCCATGAACCGGTTCAGGGAAACCGCAGGCCCGGGACGCTGTATGCAGCCCTGTGCGAGGCCGCGTATATGACGGGACTGGAAAAAAACAGCGATGTTGTGGTGATGAGCTGCTATGCACCGCTGCTGGCCAGGGAGGGCAGCGTGGACTGGACGCCCGACCTGATCTGGTTTGACGATGATTCCGTTTTTGGTACCCCCAGCTACTATGTGCAGAAACTTTTCTCGGAACACAGGGGAGACGTGCTGCTGGAAAGCGCCTGTGACGGGGACCTGTTCCAGTCGGTGACGGGAAGCGGGGAGGAAATTCAGGTGAAGGTGGTGAACCTCTCTGAAAACACTGTCCCTCTGACCATTCAGACAGCGTTTTCCGGAAACATGTCCGGGAAGGGCCTGATGCTCAGCGGGGAAAAGAATCACGTGAATTCCTTCGCAAAACCGGAAAAGGTGGCGCCGGAGGAGATCAGCATCCGGACAGAAAACGGGACAGGCAGTGTGGAACTGCCGCCGTGGAGCCTTCTGGTGGTCCGGCTTGTGCCGGAGATATAAGCACAGATACGGGGAGGAACGGAAGCGTCCTCCCTGTTTTCTGTTCCCGCCGGGGCCTTTATGGCCGTGTTTGAAAATTAACATATATACAATATGCACAGAGCCAAAGCAGATTATTCTACTGGTATACTAGTGGACCAGATGGACATGTTGTGATAGGATAGCTATGTCCCCAAAAAGGACAAAAGAAATTAAAACGCAGGGGTGCATCATTATGAAAATGACATTTCGTTGGTATGGCAGTCAGTCTGATCCGATTCCGCTGAAGTATGTCAAGCAGATTCCCGGTATGACGGGGCTTATGGGTCTTCTGGACCGCCCTGCGGGGGTTGCCTGGGCAGAGGAGGATATTGCTGCCCTGGTGAAGGAAGTCAATGATGCCGGTCTGGAACTGGAAGTCATTGAAAGCGTCAATGTGCACGAGGATATCAAGCTGGGTCTTCCCAGCAGGGATGAATACATTGAAAACTATATCACCACCATCCGCCGCCTGGCCAAGCACGGCGTCAAGGTGATTGTGTACAACTTTATGCCCGTCTTTGACTGGCTGCGCACGGACCTGGCCCGGGTCATTCCTGAGGACGGATCCAACAGCCTCTATTTTGACGAGAAGGACCTGGGCGAGATGGGCCCGCTCGAAATCGTGCGCCGCACGGCGGAAGACTCCAAGGGCTTTACCCTGCCCGGCTGGGAACCCGAACGTCTGGCTCTGCTGGAGACGACCCTCAAGCAGTATGAAGGCATGACCGGGGACGACCTGCGGGTCAACTTCAAGTACTTCCTGGACGCCGTGGTACCGGTGTGCGAGGAAGTCGGCGTGCGCATGGCCTGCCATCCGGACGATCCCGCATGGCCCATTTTCGGTCTGCCCCGCATTACCCACAGCCAGGAAGATTTTGACAAAATGGTGAAGCTGCATGACAGCCCCGCCAACACCCTGTGCTTGTGCACCGGTTCCCTGGGATCCAACCCCGAAAACGACATTCCGGCCATCATCCGTCATTTCGGCGAGATGAACCGCATCGGCGCCATGCACGTGCGCAATGTGAAGTATCTGGGATACCATCACTTCCGTGAAGCCGCCCACCTGTCCAGCACCGGCGATCTGGATATGTATGCCATCATGAAGGCCATCCATGATGTGTGCCCCGATACCTACATCCGTCCTGACCACGGCCGCATGATCTGGGATGAACAGGGAAGGCCCGGCTATGGCCTGTATGACCGTGCCCTGGGCGCAGCCTACCTCAACGGCCTCTGGGAAGCCATTGAACGGGGAGAATAAGGAGAAGCGTCATGAAACTGACATATCAGGGACTCCAGGACAGGCAGGCCTGGGCCCAGGCGGGCATCCGTCTCCCTCAGCAGGATATTCCTGCCATGCTCCGGGAAACGGAAGAACATCCGGTTTGGCTGCATTTTGGCGCCGGCAATATTTTCCGGATCTTTATCGCATCCCTGCAGCAGAAGCTGCTGGATGAGGGACTGGCAAAAGCCGGTATTGTGGCAGCGGAAACCTTTGACATGGAAATCATCGACAGGATCTACAGGCCCTATGACAGCCTGACCCTGGGCGTTACGCTGCACGGTGACGGAAGCACCGACAAGGCTGTCATTGCCAGCATCGCTAAAGGCGTCAAGGCCGACAGCGGGGATGCGGAAGCCTGGGAGACACTGAAGAAGATCTTCCGCAATCCTTCCCTGCAGATGGTCAGCTACACCATCACGGAAAAGGGCTATGCGCTGTATGGCATGGACGGGAACCTTCTCCCCCTGGCGGCAGAAGATGCCAAACGGGGCCCCTCCGGCCCCAGGCACGCCATGGCGGTGACCGCCTCCCTGCTCCTGGAACGCTTTAACGCCGGCGGGACACCCATTGCGGTGGTCTCCATGGACAACTGCTCCCACAACGGCGAGAAGCTGAAGGCCGGCGTGGTGGGCATGGCTGAAAAATGGCTGGAGAAGGGCCTTGTGTCTGCAGCCTTCCTTGACTGGCTGAAGGACGAGGAAAAGGTATCCTTCCCCTGGAGCATGATCGACAAGATCACGCCCCGGCCGCACCCGGACATCGCAGCGCAGGTTGCAGCGCTGGGCGTGGAGGATACGGAGCCCATTGTCACCGGCAGGGGCACCTATATCGCTCCCTTTGTCAACGCGGAGGAAGCCCAGTATCTGGTGGTGGAGGACCGTTTCCCCAACGGCCGACCGGCACTTGAAAAGGCCGGCGTGTACATGACGGACCGCAACACCGTCAATGATACGGAGCGGATGAAGGTTACCACCTGCTTAAATCCGCTGCACACGGCTCTGGCCGTGTACGGCTGCATGCTGGGTTATACCAGGATCTGCGACGAAATGCACGATGAGGATCTGGTAAACCTGATCCGGAATATCGGCTATGTGGAAGGGCTGCCAGTGGTGACCGATCCCGGGATTATCTCCCCCAGGGCCTTTATCGATGAAGTGGTGAACAGGCGTCTGCCCAATCCCTTCATGCCGGATACGCCCCAGCGCATCGCCACGGATACCAGCCAGAAGGTGCCGGTGCGCTTTGGCGAAACCCTGAAGAGCTATGTGGCGCTGAACATGCATCCGGAAAAGCTCCAGGCCATCCCCATGGCGCTGGCGGGCTGGCTGCGGTATCTGATCGGCCTGGATGACAAGGGCGAAAAGATGGAAGTCAGCAGCGATCCCATGCTGAAAACCCTTCAGGAAACCCTGAAGGATGTCCGTCTGGGCGACAGGCACAGCGGCGACAGGGCACTGGACGAGCTGCTTTCCAACACAAATCTCTTTGCGGTGGACCTGAAGGCCATAGGCCTTGCGGACCGGGTGGCTGAGGACTTCCGGAGTATGCTGGAAGGCCCGGGAAGTGTACGGAAACTGCTGAAGACCCTTAAAAGGGCAGAGGATTGATCCAGACAGCCAGAGAAATCAGGGAGACAGGAAGACAGTATGCTCTGCGGATCATCCGCAGCAGGATTGTCCACCTGAAGCTGGAGCCGGGCAGCTGGATCAGTGAAAATGAACTGGCCGCTTCCCTGGATCTGAGCAGGACGCCTGTGCGGGAGGCACTTCAGGAGCTCAGCGCCGTCCGCCTGGTGGAAATCTATCCGCAGAGGGGAAGCCGCGTCTCCCTGATTGATTATGCCCTTGTGGAGGAAGCACGTTTCCTGCGCCTGGCGCTGGAAAGGGCGGTGGCGGAACTGCTGTGCGGTTCCCTGTCCGAAGAGGGCAGGCGCAGGCTGGAGGACAATCTGCGCCATCAGGACCTGTATATCGCCCAGGAGGATCCTTCGGACTTTTTCCAGGCAGACAATGAGTTCCACCATCTGCTTTTTCAGGAGGCCCGCAAGGAAATCTCCTATGACATGATGAACTCCATGACGGCACATTTTGACCGGGTCCGCCATATGGCGGCAAAAACCGGGGAGAACAGGAGCCGGAACCGGGACGACCATGCGGAACTGCTGGAGGCCATTTTATGCGGAGACACAAAAAAGGCGGACCGGACCGTGCTAAGACACCTGTCCTATGTGCAGCTGGATGAAAAGGAACTGAGGAGTCTGTATCCTCCGGCATATTTTGCCAAGACGTAAACAAAACGGGGCTGAATGCATCAGCTCCGTTTTCGTTTTCTCTTTTTCATTTGCTCCCGGAGGGAAGCACGGGCGCGTACATGGCTCCCTTTAACCTGTATTCCCGGGTATATTTGTAGCTACATTCACTTAAAAACATTTATGCGACAATAATTCTTCTGGTTTTCACCGCTCAACATTTTAGCAATTTATTCTGTTGCCATAGTATTCGGCACGCATTTTAGCGCTGTATTCTTTCAGTCTGCTATTGGTTTTTTCCTCCATCTTCTCGTACGTGGCTGCTTATCTTTTGATCCAAGGGGGCGTCCTCTTTTCTGCTTGACTGGAACAACCCCAAGTTCAGCCATTTTCGCTTCCTTTTCAATGGCTTTCTTGTTCTTTGATCCAACCGGACGACCTGCTCGATGTTTAGGCTTATGCTTTATGCTATGGATTCAGGCACTTAATCGCCTCCGATCATGAGGACACCGTCCTCGATTTTGATGAATTGGCCATATGTCACAGCAATATACGGCCATATCATGCCCCCAAACTGTGTGATTTGCTTACATGTTGCCTGCTTAGGGCGTTTTTTCTGTCAGCTGTCTTGTTCATATACTCTTATCACATTCGATACCGTAAGACTGATAAAAAATCCATTTTGGATTTGCAACTAAATCTAGTTGCCATTTATGTTAATCTCTGATATACTGCCTCGTGAGGAGGTGCAGTTGATTTGGGACAGAAAGAAAAACTCATTGAGAAACTGAAATCCAAACCAAAAACATTCACCTTTGAAGATGCTGAGTCTCTGATGGGCTATTTCAACTACCACAGAAGCAATAAGGGCAAAACCAGCGGCTCCCGCATTATGTTCTCAAGTGATGACCACCAGACAAAAATCTTGCTGCACAAGCCGCATCCCCGGAAAGAACTGCTGGAATATCAAGTCAAACAGCTAATCGAGCAATTAGAACAGGAGGGTCTGCTGTGAACAACACGATGGAATACAAAGGCTATGTTGGAAGTGTAGAGTTCTCTGAGAGTGACGGTGTTCTCTTTGGAAAAGTGCAGGGCATTCGTTCACTTATTTCCTACGAAGGAACCAGCGTTGCAGAGCTTGTTGCTGACTTTCACAACGCCGTTGATGATTACCTGGCCCTGTGCAAAAGCGAAGGCACTGAACCTGAAGTTGCCTACAAGGGCAGTTTCAATATTCGAATCGGAAGTGAACGTCATAAGCGCGCAGCAATTTATGCTATGACACATCAGCAGACTCTGAATGCATTCATTGCCGAAGCGGTAGATGAAAAGCTCGCCGCAGTATACGCATAAGATATTCCGCCGCCCACCCTGTCACAGAGCCAGGGTGGTTTTTCATCCTGAATCGTCAGGGTAACCACTGGATTCTGATATTTGGGCTTCTTCCGTAACAACCCATTTCACCGTGGGAGGATCATTCCTGTATTCCTCCCCGTCAATTGCAGAGTCGTCATAGTAAACATACTCGCAGTCTTCTTTGCCGACCTTAGCCATGTAATTACGAACAGCATCGAACGTTGTCATCTCGCCTTCATTATTAGGCTCTGCGACAACCTGATATATTGCCAGATTTTGGTTGTCATATCTGCCAAAGTAATCAAATATGACGGCCCTGTGGACTCCGTGCATAATGTGTCTACATCTCTATAAAAATACTCGTCATATGCCGTGTAGCTACAAATCTACCCGGGAATTCAGGTTTAAGGGAGTGGGATCACTGCAGGGGCTCTTCAGATCTTTCCGGGTACGTGATATAATCCATGCAGAAAAATAGACGGGCAGAAGGATATACAGCCAGGTCCCGTCTTAAGTCTGCAGCAGAAAGAAACAGGGAGGAAATCACCATGAAAAGATGCGCACCTGAAGCGATGGGTGTCCGGCGGGAGGCGATTGAGGCCTTTTTGAAGGATATGCAGGAAAAAAGGCTGCATATGCATGCCTTTAAGATCCTCCGGCACGGACAGGAGATTGCCCGGGGAGACTTTGCCCCCTGGTCAGAGGATAATCTGCATATGCTGTTTTCCCTCAGCAAGAGCTTTACTTCAACGGCGGTGGGCTTTGCGGTACAGGACGGCCTTCTGAAGGTTACGGACCATCTGACGGATTTCTTCCCGGAGTACCTGCCCGCGCTTCCCTGCGAGAACATGCAGAAGATTACCGTCAGGGATCTTCTCACCATGAACACAGGGCACGGGAAAGAACCGGAGAGGAATGAAAAAACCTTTGTACGCTCCTATGTGGAGTATACGCCGGGCACACATTTCCTGTACAACACATCCGGCACCTATATGCTTTCCGCCATTGTGCAGAAAGTGACGGGAAAGAAGCTTCTGACATATCTCCGGGAGAAACTCATGGATCCCCTGGGCATGAGCGGGGATATATGGACAGAGGAGTCGGAAACCGGCGTGGCTATGGGCGGATTTGGCCTCAATGTCAGGGTGGACGATATTGCCAGACTGGGCCAGTTCTACCTGGACGGCGGCTGCTGGGAAGGAAAGCAGCTGCTGGATCCCGCCTGGGTCCGGGATGCACAGACACCCTGGTCGGATAACAGCACCGGCGGCAACAGGGGACAGTCGGACTGGAGCTGCGGCTACGGATATCAGTTCTGGATGTGCAAACCGGAACATGTCTTCCGGGGCGACGGTGCCTTCGGACAGTACTGCATCATCTGTCCGGACCAGGATATGGTGATTGCCATCAACAGCGGTGTGGAAGACATGGGCGCGGTGATGGACAGCATCTGGAAGCATATCCTGCCGGCAGTAAGCGACAGCCCGCTGGAAGGAGCGGACCGGGGTCCCATGGAAGTCCACGGAGTCACCCGTGCCCGCTGGGAAGACATGGGGAAGGATACGGCTGCTCCTGTCACAGAAAAAGCCTGGCGGGGAAGCTACCAGCTTCAGAAGGGCAATATGCTGGGGGACAGCATCACGGTGGGAGATGACTTCGTGACCATCGTGTCTGAAGGCAAGGAAACCGTGCTGCCCCTGAATCGGGACACATGGATGGATTCTGACAAGCATCTGCCGTCTTTCCCGGATATGCACAAATGCGCCGTGCGGGCAGCCAGGAAGGACGATGCCCTGATCCTCCATGTGTGCATAACCAACACGCCCTTTGAAGAGATCCTGAAGGTGACCTTCACTGCCCATGGCCTGACGGTTCATGGAAGACAGAACGTGGGCTTTGGCGGCGACACGTATGAGATCCTGGGCACCCGGACAGGGGACTAAACAGACAGATACGCAAAACAGGCGGCTGTGCACGGAGCACAGACCGCCTGTTTCAGATTTACATGTGCCGGACAGACAGGGCCCGGATGGCGTTTAATACCGCCAGAACCATGACGCCCACATCGGCGAAGATGGCCAGCCACATGCTGGCAAGACCCAGGGCACCCAGGATCAGGCAGATAAACTTGACGGAAATAGCAAAGACGATATTTTCATAGGCAATGCGCAGACATTTCCGGGCAATCCGGACTGCTTTTGGCACTTTCAGGGGATCATCGTCCATCAGGACAATGTCAGCCGCTTCAATGGCGGCATCGGATCCCAGCGCCCCCATGGCGATGCCCACATCAGCCCTGGAAAGCACCGGGGCATCGTTGATGCCGTCCCCGATGAAGGCAAGGCTCTTTCCCTTTGGCACATGAGAGAGCAGCTCCTCCACTTTCTGGACTTTTCCGTCCGGGAGAAGTTCTGCGCAAACCTGGTCTGCCCCGATCTGCCGGGCCACTGTCTCCGCTGTCTGCTTCCTGTCACCGGTCAGCATGACGGTCTTCCGGATGCCGAGCCGCTTAAGGTCGGCGATGGCCTCCGCAGCGGTGGGCTTGATCTGGTCTGCAATCAGGATATGCCCGCAGTAGGCACCGTCTATGGCCAGATGCACCAGGGTACCCACGGAGGAACAGGGCTGGGGCTCAATTCCCATGTGCTGCATCATGCGCTCATTGCCGCATATCACGGTGTGTCCGTCCACCACAGCCCGGATACCGTGGCCGGAAATCTCTTCCACATCCCGCACCCGGGAAAGGTCCGGGTCTTTGCCATAGGCACGGCGCAGGCTCAGGGCGATAGGATGGGTGGAGTGGGCTTCTGCCAGGGCTGCATATTCCAGCAGCATATCCTCCGGCATGGACGCGTGATGGATCCCGGCCACTTCAAAGACACCCTTTGTCATGGTGCCGGTCTTGTCCATCACCACGGTATCCGCCCGGGCCAGCTCTTCAAAGTAGTTGGAACCTTTCACCAGAACACCGGCCCGGCTGGCGCCGCCTATGCCTGCAAAGAAGGTCAGGGGAATGGAAATCACCAGGGCGCAGGGGCAGGAGATGACCAGGAAGGTGAGGGCCCGCATGATCCAGTCTCCCCACTGGGCGGGGCTGCCGGACAGAATGCGCACCAGGGGAGGCAGGAAGGCCAGAGCCAGGGCTGCATAGCAGACCGCAGGGGTGTATATCCTGGCAAAACGGGTAATAAAGGCTTCCTGACGGGACTTCCGGGAGCTGGCATTTTCCACCATGTCCAGGATTCTGGATGCGGTGGATTCCCCGAATTCCTTTGTGGTGCGGATGCGCAGGGTGCCGGACTGGTTGATGCAGCCCGATATGACATCCTCGCCTTCCCTGACTGTCCTTGGGACACTTTCACCTGTCAGAGCTGCCGTATCCAGGGTGGAGAAACCGGTGAGCACGACGCCGTCAATTGGGATTTTCTCCCCGGCACTGACAACGATGACGGAGCCGATCTCCACTTCATCCGGGTCCACCCGCTCCACGGTCATGTCTTCTTTTTCCAGATTGGCATAATCCGGCCGTATGTCCATGAGGCTGGAAATATTCCTGCGGCTTTTTCCCACGGCAACGGACTGGAAGAGCTCGCCGATCTGATAAAAGAGCATGACGGCAGCGCCTTCCGCATAGTCTCCCGTGCGGACCCGCCCCAGGATGATGGCGCCGATACTGGCAACAGCCATAAGGAAATTCTCATCAAAGGGCTGCCGGTTGCAGATGCCTTTCCAGGCCTTGATGAGGATGTCATAGCCCACGGTCAGGTAGGGGATGAGATAGAGAAGAAATTTCAGGTTCCCGTTCCATACAGGATTCAGCGCCGGCGATAAAAAGTGGAGGGCAATCATGCAGACGGCGGCTAAAAGAATCCGGTAGAGCATCTTTTTCTGCTTCTTGTTCATGGCTTTTGCCTCGTTGCGGTTCTTCTGCATCAGAAGAAGATTTCGCAGTCATCTTCCACTTTTTTGCAGTTCTTCAGTACGTCAGTCATAATAGCTTTCGGGTCGGAACCCTCATCAAAGGTGACAATCATTTTCAGGGTCATGAAGTTAACGGTGCAGTCCGCCACACCGGGGGTCTTTTTTGTCGCATCTTCCATCTTGGCAGCACAATTGGCACAGTCCACGTCAATTTTGTAGGTCTTTTTCATCAGTGGTACCCCCTCTTTTTTATTGAACATATGAGCAACTGTTCATATGATGAGGTGAGTATAGCACGCAGCGGCAGTCCTGTCAATCAGATAACAGGCTGCCGCTGCACTTGCTGTGTATGATGTTTTTTTCAGTCCACCGGCCAGTCAAACGCTGCAATGCGTTCGTATTCTTCCGGCGAGATGGTGAGGATGGTACCGTGCTTGAAGCCGTAGGGGAAGGAGAAGGATGCATCTGAACGGACAAAGCGGCCGTCCTTCAGGCTGTCGGCGATGAAGGGAACATACCCCTGTCCTGCACCCCGGACACCGTAGTAGTCAAGGAACAGACACCAGCGTCCATCCTCCAGACGGACAGCGGTGGGCGCCTCATACAGTCCCTTCTTCACGCTTCCCGAGATGGATTCGTTGAATGCCCCGATTCTTTCCCAGGGTCCGGATGTGCTTTCTGAGGTTTCCAGAATCAGGGTCTGGGGATTGTAATCGCTTTTCAGAAAAAGGTAATACCGGCCGTCTTCCTCATATGCCGCAGAGTCAATGACGGACCCGTCTGCCTTGCGGTAGAAAACAAAGGGTCTAGAGAATGACCGGAAATCCCTGGTGCGCGAAGCATAGATGGCCTTGGTCTTGTAATCGTCTGACACGTGGCTGGAAGACCAGTGCAGGATATAATCATCCGCCTGCGCGTCATAGAGGACATCCGGAGCCCACAGACAGCCGAATCCGTTCCCTTCAAAGGAAATCAGTTCCTGCTCTGTCCAGTGAACAAGGTCCTGAGAGGACCAGTGGGCCAGACTCTGGCTGCCGCTGCGGCCGATTTCATCCCAGCTGTGATGATACTGGTTCCGCATGCCGTAGGACAGGGAAAGGTCAGTGGCAAAGATATGGAAGGAACCGTCAAACCGGTTCCGGACAATGGTCATGTCCCGCACGCCCTTGTCTCCATAGTATGCCCAGAGCACCGGTTTCCCGTCATGGACAGGGTTCCAGTTAAAGCCGTCCCGGCTCAGGGCAAAATATACCTGTTCACCGTCGGGAGTGGTACGCTCCCGGAAATGGACAAACAGATAGTACTGCAAACAGATTCACTCCTTATTTCCGACTGCCGGATCGTTGATCCAAATAGTTCATTCAGGAAGGAAGCGTGATGCCAAGTTCAGCGGCTGTGGCCACCAGCGTATCCAGTGCCGTGATGATCTCCTCGTCTGTATGCTCGGAGATGACACAGAACCTCAGCCTGGCTTCGCCCCGGGGCACGGCAGGGAAGACAGCCGGGGGAACGAACACACCCTTTTCCACCAGGGCACTGGACAGGGCGTATGCATCGTTATCGGCCCCGATAAACACGGGAATGATGGCTGTTTTGCCTGCAAGACAGATATTCAGGTTCCGCTTTCTGGCTTCGCTGGTGAAAAACTCGATATTGTGGTGCAGCCTTCTGACAATATCCGGGTCTTTCTGCAAAAGCCTGCAGGATGTCAGGGCAGCCGCTGCCAGGGCAGGGGAGATGCCCACGGAGAAGGCAAAGCCCGGCAGGAAATAGCGCATGTAATCGATGATGCTCTTAGGTCCGCACAGGTAGCCGCCGCAGGCGCCCAGGCCCTTGGAGAGGGTGCCCATCTTGATATCGATGTCGTCCGGGGCAAGGTGGAAATACTCATCCACGCCCCCGCCGGTCTCACCGAGAACACAGGTGGAATGGGCTTCATCCACCATAAGGAAACAGCCGTACTTTTTCTTGATTTCCACAAAGGCGGGCACATCTGCAATGTCACCGTCCATGGAATAGGCACCTTCAATGACGATCAGGACCTTGGCGAACTTGTCCCTGCGGGTGGAGAGAATCCGGTCCAGGGCGGCCGCGTCATTATGGGGGAAGGGCCGGCAGGTGGCACGGCTCATCTGGCATCCCTGCCAGATGGAGGAATGGGCCAGGGCATCGTAGACAATGAGGTCACCTTCGCCGCAGAAATTGCCCACGAAGGTCTGGTTGGTGCCAAAGCCGGAGACCAGGACCAGGCAGGCTTCGGTGTGCTTCCATGCTGCCAGTTCCTTCTCCAGGGTCAGGGAAAGGGTCTTTTCGCCAGCCAGAAGGCGGCTTCCGCTGGCAGAGGTGCCGTACAGGTCAATGGCTTCCTTGGCAGCCTCGGATACTTCACGGCGTCCTGACATGCCCACATAGTTATAGGAACCGAAATTCAGGACCCGCCGGCCGTCCATGATGGACGTGTCCGTCAGAGGTGAGTCATGGACGACAAAGTAGGGATCATGATTGCCTGTTGCCGCCATCATCTCTTCATGGCGCTCAAGGAAGGCCTTATATTCCGGCGCGTCCTCAAAGCGCGTGATCTTGGTAACGCTTGTGGTCATAAGTGTACTCCTGTCTGCTGCGAAAATAATAAAATGCAGCGGATAAAAAGAAAATAAAAAAGACAGGTGCATCATAACAAAATCACGGAGATTTGCAAGCAATGGGATGCGATATGCAGATGGAACGTTCATGTGCATATACAGATACAGGCAGATTGCTTTTTCTTTGTTTTTTGCCTATACTGCCCCATACGGAAAGAGGAGATGGGTATGAACAAAACCAACTGGCGGAAGAAAATGCTGGAGGAGACGGAGAAAATCCTCTCATCCGGCCATCGTCCGCATTTATTGCTGCATGTGTGCTGTGCACCCTGCTCTTCGGGATGTCTGGAGGAGCTGAGCACATTTTTTGATGTGACCTGCTATTACTATAACCCGAATATTGACCCTGAGCAGGAATATGTGCGCCGGGGAGAAGAACTGACCCGGCTTGTCAGGGAAATGCCCCTTCAGGGGAAAACGGATGTGATCCTTGCGGAATATGAGCCGGAAGCTTTCCGGACAATTGCCAGAGGTCTGGAAGAGGTCCCGGAGGGCGGCGTCCGCTGTTTTGCATGCTACCGCCTGCGCCTTGAAAAGACCGCCGCGTATGCCAGGGAACACGGGTTTGATTACTTTACCACCACCCTGTCCATATCCCCGCTGAAAAACGCGGACCGCCTCAACCTGATTGGCGGGGAACTGGCGGAAACCTATGGCGTACCCTACCTGTTTTCGGATTTCAAGAAGGCAGACGGGTACCTCAGGTCCATCCGCCGCTCTGAGGAATACGGACTGTACCGGCAGGATTACTGCGGCTGTGTCTATTCAAGACGGGAGGCGGAAAACCGGAGAAATGCCAGGGAAAAGACGGAAGAGCAGTGAACTGAAGAAAGCATGGAACGCTTCGGAAAAATGCTTGGGTGGATGTGTCAGAAAATCACACGGGCTGTCACGGAGCATGAAGATGTTGCAATCGCCTCCCTGATGACCGGAGAAACAGACGGAAGGACGGCACCGGCCTAATATGCAAAACAAACGGCGTGAGTCTGTCACGCCGTTTGTTTTGTGGTTCCAACTGAGATGCTGCTTTTTTGGGAATCATACGGCGGCTACCACATTTTCCAGTACGCCGATTCCCTGAATTTCACATGTCACTGTGTCCCCGGGTTTCAGGTAAGAAGGTTCCTGCATGCCAATGGCCACGCCGCCCGGGGTGCCGGTGGCCAGGATTGTACCGGCTCGCAGCGTCATGCCCCGGGACAGGTCTTCAAGCAGTTCCGGCACCGGTGTGATCATGCAACAGGTGTTGCTGTTCTGACGGATTTCGCCGTTTACCTGGCAGGAAATCTGAAGACGGCCCGGATCCGGCAGTTCGTCTGCCGTGACGATACAGGGCCCCATGATGGTATACCCGTCCAGGCTCTTTCCAAGGAACCACTGCTTGTGGCGGAACTGCAGGTTCCGGGCGGAAACATCGTTGAAAACCGTGTAGCCGAAAACGGGATCCGGATCCTTCGCGGAATTGTATCCAAACAGGTTTTTCCCAAGGATCACGCCCAGTTCAACCTCATAGTCCAGGCTGTCCACAAAGGGATAGGCAGGAATGACATCATCAGGACCTGAGGCGCGGCTGACATGCTTTGAGAAATAGACCGTGGCCTCTTTCCCGGTAAAGTCTTCCACGTGGCGGGTCTCATCCATATGCTCCCGGTAATTCAGGCCCACACAGATGATATCCTGGTCCGGGTAAGGAATGGGCGAGAGAATACGGGCATTCTCCAGGCTGCATGCAGGGGCCGGGGAATCTGAACGGTCAGAGAAGGCCTTCAGTTTCTGAAGCATTTCCACGGCATGATCCGAATGGATCAGGGAGAGCAGATCCGGTACACGGATGCCCGCATCCTCCAGCAGGTACAGAGCGCCCTGCTTTTCCAGCGCCGGTTTCGGCCCGGAAGGCGTTTGTATGGTATAAAGGTGCAAAGGGTATTCCTCCAATCCAGCACAATAAACGCGCAGATCCTTCCTTTTACACAGAAGACCAGCAGGCGCATGGCACCTGCTGGTCCTGTACGTTATTTTACATTACCGGGTCTGGGTGGCATTTCCGCGGGGTTCGCCATAGGCTTCAGCCGTGATGGTTCCGCCCAGGGCTTCGGTGATATAGTTCACAAGTGCCTCATCCATGGGGATACCTGTGTCAAAGGAATAGGAAGCGTTATAGAATACGTTGTAAGTGTCGCCGCCTGCTGTGCAGAAGTTGTTGGTGACAACAGCGTAGGTGGCAGAGGGATCAAAGGGTTCGCCGTTGATGGCGGTGATGGTTACGCGGCGGATGGCGGCAGGAGCGAAATAGCTGCTCTCCTTGCCTTCCAGGGTGTACACGTCGCCCTGTTCATAGGGAACGGTGGTGTCCAGATGCCAGGTGATGCCGGAGGTCTGGGGATAGCCGCCAATGGGATCCGGTGTGCAGAAGGTGGAGGCTTCAAGGGCTTCCAGCAGTTCATAGCCGGTCACATAGGCCACAGCCACGGTGTTGCCAAAGGGGAGAACAGTATTGATTGTGTTCATGGATATTTCGCCGGGTTCAATGGTGGCACGGATGCCGCCGCCGTTGGTGATGCCCACCACAGCGTTGGGTTCAACCTGTTCAATGCCGCCTTCCTTGACAACGGACCATACCATGGCGTCTGTGACCAGATCGCCCAGATTGGTTTCCTCTGTACGGTTGCCGGGTGCCTTTTCACCGTTGAGGCGGACTTCAGAAGTTGCAAACACATTGCCGTACTGCGCATCCACTTCGTCAATGATGCTCCTTGCCTTGTCCAGGACTTCAGGATCCTTGTCAAGGTACTTGGTGGAAACCAGGAAGTTATTCTCAATGGCTTTGGTTTCGTTGCTGATGACCAGAACACCGATGTTGGCAAACGCGGTGCCGGTGGACATAATGGGCTCGCCGTTTTCACCGGAGGTCATGACCGTGTGGGAATGACCGTCCAGAATGAAGTCAATGCCGTTCACTTTGGCGAACACGTCACTGGAACGGTAGCCGTTTAAGGCAGATTCCACATCCACACCCAGATGGACCAGACCGATGACAAGGTCCACATTCTGTGCCCTGAGGGTGTCCACATCCTGCTGGGCATTGGCATAAAGCGCGTCGAAGGTGGTGAAGCTGATTTCCCTGATCAGGCCGGGATTGACCTTGGTGGCGGTCTCAGGGGTTCCCAGACCGAAGAAGCCGATGGTCATGCCGCTGGGGGAAGTGTAGACGGCCGTTCCGGGGAGAATGGATTCACCGGTTTCATCCAGGATAATATTGGAACTGATGGCTTTAAATTCGGCATTTTTCAGGTTTTCCATAATCTGTACATAGCCGAAGTCAAACTCATGGTTGCCCAGGGTGACGTAGTCATAGCCGGCGGCGTTCATCATTTCGATGGCGGTTGCTCCCTTGGAGATATTCACATAGGGGGTGCCGCGGACGAAGTCGCCGCAGTCAACGACCAGGACATCTGCTCCACGGTCCTGGAACCATTTGCGCAGAACCGGTATGCAGGCATAGCCTTCAATGGCACCGTGTACGTCATTGGTTGACAGAATGACGGTGGTGTTGCTGTAGTCTGTGCGAAGATCGGAAGCATAAACGACAGCATCCGCAGCGTACTCTTCCTTTGTCTTGTCCGCCAGAGCAGTCATGCTGACAGCAAGCAGGGCCAGTACAAGAACCATACTTAAAAGTTTCCTCATGTTGCAACCTCCTGTTTTGATATTGACCTGGAACGATTAGAGAAACCAACCGGATTATATCATTTTCCGAAGGAATTTCAAACCGGTGATTTGGTGCCCGGGTGCGGAAAAAAGGGGCATATTCCGCCTTGCATGTGATGAAATCACAGGAAAACACCTGAAAAGGATCCGGATGCATCTGAAAGGCAAAACAAAAAAGACAGAGCCGGATGCCGGCTCTGTCAGCATATACAGGGAAAAGGAATTCCGGGAATCCGGATTTATGTCCAGTCCATCAGGTTCCGGATGCTCTCTTCAAGGATTTTGGCAGCCTTTTCATGGGTTGCAGCGGAGGGATGGCCGTCAGCACCGTAGGAATCGGAAGGCTGCTGCAGGGGGAAACAGAGGAAACCGGTTTTCAGTCCCGGGTGTGCGGAGGCGAAGCGTTCCTGCTCCTGCCGGATGATCCCGCACAGGCTCTGTTCCATGAGACCGCAGGTACACAGGATGGGTGTGCCGGGCCGGGCATCAGATACCTGGCAAAGGAACCGGCGGTATGCCTGGGCAAAGGCTTCCTCCCTCTCCGGGATCTTCCGGGTCCAGCTGGCGTCATTGGTTCCCAGGTTGATGACCACCAGGTCCACAGGATCCCGGGCAAAATCATGCGGCACGGGCTCCAGACCCAGCCAGTCATCCAGCCGCAGGTCGCTGCGGGGGTACAGACGGGACATGAGCAGGTCATCGCTGGGCTTTTCAGCCGTTTCCGGGACCCAGGCGCTGGTCAGCCCGATGCCGCTCCAGGCCGTCAGGGAAGCGTCCGCGTGCAGGGCTTCCGAAGCCAGGAGCGCGTAGGCGGAAGCCGGGTTTTCCGTACTGGTGGCGAAAACATCCGAAGGGCCGGCTTCCACGCCGTATCCGCAGGTGATGGAATCCCCGATGAACTCAATCCGTCTGTCCCGCGCAGGGGTGGGACGGATGTCACCGGAGACATGAAGGTCAGAGATGCCAAGCACCCCGAAGGCCTGTTCGCTCAGCTTCATGATGCGGACCTTTCCGCCGCCCTTTTTGAGAGGCAGGGACAGGTGCTGAACGGGCCGGGTGACCATCTCCCGGACCACGGGGTTGGTAAAATCATCCACAAAAATGCCCACCCGGGCGGGCCAGCCGTTCATGGGACCGCTGGTGTGCAGGGTAAGGGAGAGAGAGTCAGAGGAAGTCTCAAACTCCACGCAGGAGCCGGACCAGCCCAGATAGAGAATGCCGTCCAGAAAACGGTTGCGGCCGATACTTCTTAAGGATTCAGGGAAATGCATATGTTCCATCCCTTTCAGTCAGGGTTTCAGTATACCGCTTTTCTCCACCGCAGACAGGGCCTGACGGATCTGTTCCGGAGGAAGCACCAGAGCAAAGCGCACATAGCCTTCACCGTGGGGGCCAAAGCTGGAGCCGGGCGTGCACAGTACCCCTGCCCGCTCCAGAAGGTCCATGCAGAAATCCATGGAACGGGTATAGTGGGCCGGAATGGGGGCCCACACAAACATGGAGCCTTTGGCGTCGGGAATGTTCCAGCCGATTTCACGGGCGCCGCCGCACAGGGCATCCCGGCGCTCCCGATACAGTCCGCGCTGCTTCTCCACCGATTCCAGAGGACCGGTCAGGGCTGCAATGGCAGCATGCTGGATGGGGAGAAACATGCCGAAATCAATCTGGCTGCGCAGAAGGCGCACGGCATCCACCACATCCTTCCGGCCCAGCAGGAAGGAAATGCGGGCTCCGGTGACATTAAAGGACTTGGAGAGGGAGAAGAACTCCACACCCACATCCATGGCGCCGGGGGTGGCCAGGAAGCTGCCTCCCGGCTCTTCCGTATAGATGATGTCGCTGTAGGCGTTGTCATGGACGATGAGCACATCGTAGGCTTTGGCAAATTCCACCAGTTCCCGGTAGGTATCGGGACCTGCCACGGAGCCCACGGGATTGGCAGGCAGGGAGACAATCATAAACCGGGCTTTCCTGGCTGTCTCCTCGGGAATGTCGCTGAGACAGGGGAGAAAATCATGCTCCGCCCGCAGGGGATACCAGGCGGGCTCAGCACCGGAGAGCAGAACGCCGGCTTTGAAGACCGGATAGCACGGGTCAGGCAGAAGCACCGTATCCCCTTCGTCACACAGGGCCATGGCCAGATGTCCGCAGCCTTCCTGCGTGCCGTAGCAGCTCATGATGGCGTCCGGTGAAATGGTGACACCGTAGCGGCGCAGATAATAGGAGGCCACGGCCTGCGTCAGCTCCGGGAGGTCCCTGAGGGAATACTTCCAGGAAGCCGGATCCTGGGCACTGTCAAAAAGCGCCCTGCGGATGTGCATGGGCGGCTCAAAATCCGGGGTGCCGATGCTCATGTTCCATATGTGCCGCCCTTCCGCCTCCAGGGCCAGTTTCTTTACATTCAGGGCAGCAAAGATTTCTTCTCCAAACCGGTTCAGTCGCCGGGAAAACTCCATGGGAAAGGACTCCTCTCTTACTTGCGGATGGGGAAAACCATAGCACATAGGGCATGCGGACGCAAGCGGAGAACAGGATTTAAACAGTGTGAATACACTTTGCCCTTTCCTTCAGGAGCTGCCTTACGTATCCTCGTCCTCACCCCGGTCCGGGCGGACGGAGACAAGCAGGGAAGGATAGGCATCCGCAAGGGATGCTTTGATCTTCTGACAGACCTGTTCCGTATCTGCCTGGCTGTATCGGTAGGGGAACAGGATATCAAAGGAGAGGGCAGACTCTTCCCCGGCGGTGTCCAGCTGAAAATCGTGAATGGACAGACCCGGGTCCAGGGAGGCCAGCTTTTCTTCTGTTTCCTTGAGAAGCCGTGCCCGGAGACTGCTGGAAGAGATGGGATCTTCATGCACTACGATCTTCACGTTCAGCTTCTCCAGGGCCTTCTGCTCGATTTCATCCGCGATCCGGTGGGCCTGGGCAAAGGTAAGGGTGTCGGCCAGCTCCACGTGCATGGACCCCACGGTGATGTGGTAGCCGTAATCGTGCAGCTGGACATCATGGACGCCCATGACCTGGGGAACGGAGGAGGCAAGATCCGTAAGGGCATGCAGAAGTTCCGTGTCCGTCCGGGTGCCCAGCAGCGGGGAAATGGCCTGGAGAACCAGGCGTACGCCGGAGGAGACGATCACCAGGGAGAGCAGGATGCCGGCCCAGGCATCCAGATCCAGGGAGAAGAACCTGTACACCAGAAGGGATGCCATGGTCAGCAGCGTGGAGAGACAGTCAAACAGGGCGTCCCTGCCGGAAAGCTCAAGCACCTTCAGTTCGGCTTTGCGTCCCACCCGGCGGTTATAGACAAACAGCAGGAATTTCACCAGAACCGTAAAGCCGAGGAAAAAGAAGGTCCAGGGCTGAAGCCGGATCGCTTCGGGCTCCAGGATTCGCTGGATGGAGGTTTTCAGAAGATCGGCGCCCACCAGAAGGATCACGAGGGAAATGGTGAAGGAGGCAATATATTCCATGCGCCCGTGCCCGTAGGGATGGTCCCGGTCGGCAGGCCTTGAGGAGATGCGCACAGCCATAAGGCTGACGGCAGAGGACAGGGAATCCGAGAGATTGTTGAAGGCATCCGCCATGACGGACATGGATCCGCTGAAAAGGGAAACGAACAGTTTCAGAAGAAACAGACCCAGATTGCACAAAATCCCGATAAGGGAAGCTCTCTCGCCGGCCTTCCGGCGCATATCATCCTGCATTCAATCACTCCGAATCTGTATGTAAAGTATGGTGTGAAATCTGTGTATAGGTGCATATCTGTGTAAAAATAAATTATAGGAAGGGGTATCTGAGTTCGTCAAGACAAACTGTTTGTGGAGGATGGAGCGCGGGATACAGGGAACGGTGCACAAAAAAGGACCTTCCCATAAAAGGAAAGATCCACTGTGTAAAGTCCGCGTCTGTCAGAGTACAAACTCTGCGTAGATGGCTTTCATGATTTCCGGATGGCACTCGTCCAGAATCGCCATGGAACGGGCCAGGATCTCTTCGCAGACAGGCCCGATGTTCTCCACGCTTGTGTGGGCAGCTATATCGTATACGGCCAGAATGTCCCGTTCATTGTTCATAATGAACTTGAGGTAACGGAACTTCTGGTTGCAGGCATTGAGGACCTGCAGAAGGGCGGCAGTCCTGTCCTCGGGTACCCTGGCCAGCGGCATGGTCCGGATGGACACGGCCATGGAATCATCCCGGCTCTGAAGGTACAGGATGATGTTGGTTACATTCTTGCCGGAAAAGGGGATGCGGATGATGCTTGCATCCTCCAGCTCATCAATCTTGCAGCGGATGCCCTTTGTCTGGAGGTATTCGGAAATCGCTTCGGTTGCCGGGAAAATCACATGTATCAGCCTCTTTTATATTGGTTTTTGTATTGGTCTTTATACGGGTCTGGCAGCGGTCAGGCGCAGCCTGTCTGCGCACGGAACCCCTGCACGGATTGCGAATCTGTCCCGAACATGATACCATGTTTTCCGGATCAGGGAAAGACAGATACATACAGGTAATCATGCCTTCAGCAGAAGAATACAGACAGAGTCCCGGAAAAAAACAGCGGTTCCCTGCCGGGAATCTGCAGGCCCGCATCTGGAGGGAGTCATGTACATGGACATTGCCATCAGGCCTGCCCGGCGGGAGGATGCCGGAGCATGCCGGCTGATTTATGCACCCTATGTGGAGAAAACCGCCATCACCTTTGATTACGATGTGCCCTCAGAGGAGGCGTTCTGCGGCCGTATGCTCAGGACAGGGGATGTATATCCGTTCCTTGTGGCAGACTGCAGCGGAACCATAGCCGGCTACGCCTGCTGCGGCGTGTTCAAGGACCGCAGGGCGTATGACTGGAGCGCGGAAGTGACCGTATACGTAAGACAGGACATGCATGGCATGGGCATCGGACGGCTGCTTTATGAGAAACTGGAAAAGGTCTGCCGGGAAATGCACCTGCTGAACCTGAATGCCTGCATAGCAAAGCCCAAAGGGGATGATCCGTACCTGACAGATGCCAGTGAGCGGTTTCACGCCAGGATGGGGTACCGTCAGGTGGGCATTTTCCATGACAGCGGATACAAATTCGGAAGATGGTACGACATGGTCTGGATGGAAAAAATGCTGGATGATCATCCGGAAAAACCGGAGGAGATCATAAAGTTTCCGGATCTTTCGGAAGAAGCCCTGCGGCGTGCCGGTGTCAGGATATGACAGGGCGCCGGGAAGGGCAGGATGAGAGGTGTACGGCTTGAAACGGATCGGACTGATATTGCTTTTGATGCTTCTGACCCTCTGCGGGTGCAGCAGGGAAAATGCCGCGCAGCCCGCTGAAACCGGTGCGTGGTCGGACATTGTGGTGGGCTTTTCCCAGCTTGGGGCGGAAAGCTCCTGGCGGATTGCCAATACGGAGAGTATCCGCAAAGCGGCGGAAGACTACGGGTACGGCCTGATGATGGATAACGCCAATCAGAAACAGGACAGGCAGATTGACGCCATCCGCTCCTTCATTGCCTACCGGGTGGATGTCATTGTGTTTTCACCTATTGTGGAGGGCGGCTGGGACCATGTTCTTAAGGAGGCCGCCAAGGCAGAGATTCCCGTGATCCTGGTGGACCGCATGATTGAAACGGAGGACGAGGATCTCTATACCGCCTATGTGGGTGCAGACTTTTACCTGGAAGGACAGAAAGCGGGCAGATATCTGAAGGCCAAAGCGGACGCCATGGGGGCGGAGCATCTGAACATTGTGGAGATCAGCGGGACCATTGATTCCACGCCCATGCGGGACCGCCACGCGGGCTTCATGGATGCCATCTCGGATGACCCGAGGCTTACAGTGCTGGAAAGCGTGTCCGGGGATTTCCTCAGATCCAAGGGCGCAGAATGCATGCGCCAGCTCCTGAACACCTATGACAGCAAGGACATCGATGTCATATATTCCCACAACGATTCCATGACCCTTGGCATCATGGACGTGCTGGAGGAGAGGGGGATCCGTCCCGGAGAGGACATCATCATGATCTCCGTAGACGGGGAGAAGGCCGCCGTGGATGCCCTGCGTGAGGGACGCATCAACTGCATTGTCCAGTGCAACCCGCATCTGGGGGAGGATGTCATGAAACTGGTCCGTGACCTGAAGGCGGGTCTCAGCGTGCCCAAGATTTCGCATCCGTTTGAAGCGGTTTTTTCCGATCTGGATGATACAAAAGAGGTGGAGGGCTTTTGAGGCGTTCAGCATCCCTGGCAGAACAGATCCGGCAGTCTGTAAAAAGCATTGCCGTTATGCTTGCCGTGCCGGCGGTGATCAGCCTGGTGCTGATGCTGATTTTTTTCGTGCGCTATCAGCATATGATCAGCCGCATGGATACCGTTTCCCGCCTGAAGGAGCCGGTGAGTGTGGAGGTGGCGGAGCAGCTGTTTGCCGTGACCTCGGGCCGCATTTCCTTTCAGGAGAGCCGGGTGGAGGAGATCATCGCCTCCGTCAACACCGCCCTGGACCAGCTTCTTTCAGACAACGGCACCGGGCACCTGCAGCTGAGCGTGGCCCGGCGGACCATGGATACCATGGAACAGTATGCGGGGCAGATCAAAACGGGCATGCAGTCCCATGCCCCCATACAGGATATGGAAGAGATTGTGGATGAGGTGCGCAGCGTGGGCAGCCTGGTCAGGGAGATGCTGGATGACTTCATTACCTCGGAGGTGAGCAGCGCATCCCAGACCGGTGCACGTCTCAGGGCTGTCCTGATTCCAAGCGCTGTGGCGGAGGCCATCCTGCTGCTGCTGGCCCTGTTCAGGACACGGTTTGCCATACGGCGGCTGAGTGCCTCCATCCGGGGCCCCATTTCCCAGATGGAGAACGTGGTGGTGCGCATTGCCGGAGGTGACCTGAGCCAGCGTCTTCCGGACATGGACGTGGAGGAACTGGAAAACCTGGCTGTGCAGATCAACCGCATGGCCAATCAGCTGGACAACCTGATCAAACAGATCCGGGTGGAACAGAACAACCTGGCCAAGGCGGAACTGCGCATCCTGCAGGCCCAGATCAACCCGCATTTTCTCTATAATACCCTGGATACCATCATCTGGCAGGCCGAGTCCGGCCAGGGGGATGAGGTGATCCGGCTGACAAGGACCCTCAGCGATTTCTTCCGCATCTCCCTGTCTGCCGGGGCTGACTGGATCCCTGTGGCCCAGGAGATCCGGCACGTGGATGCATACCTGAGCATACAGAAGACCAGATACCGGGACATCCTGCGCTATGCCATTGATATGCCGGAGGAAGCAGGTCAGGTGATGATGGTCAAATTCCTGCTCCAGCCCCTGGTGGAAAACGCCCTGTACCACGGGATCAAGGGCAGAAGGGGCGGGGGAACGATACGCATCAGTGTACGGGTGGAAGACGGCTCTCTGCTGTTTTCCGTGGAAGATAACGGCAGGGGCATGACAGAACCCGAACTGAAGGATATCCGGGACATGCTTGCTGCAGGGGCGCCCACACGGCGGGCAGCCCTGGAACCCGGAAGGAGCGGGTTCGGCCTGCGCAATGTGGACATGCGCATCCGGCTGTATTACCAGCAGGAAAAAGGTCTGTCCATTACATCTGGCCCCGGAGGGACGTCAGTCACGTTCCGGGTGCCGGTCAGGACAAGGGAGGAAATTACCAGTGATGAAGGTGTTTCTGGCAGATGATGAGATCGCCATCCGGGAGAGCCTGCGCAACTCCTTCCCCTGGGAAGAAAAAGGGTTCCAGCTGGTGGGAGAGGCACCCGACGGGGAAATGGCACTCCCCATGATCCGGGATCTGAATCCGGACATTCTGCTGACGGACATCCGCATGCCTTTCATGGACGGCATTGAACTGTGCCGGGAAGTCAAAAGGACCATGCCATGGGTCAGCATCATCATTCTCTCCGGGTTTGACGACTTTTCCTATGCCCAGCAGGCCATCTCCCTGGGGGTGAGGGAATACCTGCTCAAACCTGTCACGGCACAGGAAATCGGCAGGGTTCTGGATAAGACCCGGGAGCAGATCATGGCAGACAAGCGCGAGAGGGAGAATATGGCAGCCCTGAGAGAACGCATTTTTTCCGGGAACCAGTTTGTGCGGGACAAGCTCCTGGCTTCCCTGTTTTCAGAGGATATGGACAGGTATGAACAGGATGCGCTGCTGGAACAGATGCGGGCCCTGGGGGTGAACCTGGCAGCCAGCCAGTATACCGTGCTGGATATCTCCTTTGACGAGGACGGAGAGGCCCGGATGGCCGCAAGAGCAGCCATAAGCGCACTGTCTGAGAGCAGCGGGGGCACGGTGCATGTCTGCAGTGCCCAGAAAGGCGCCAGGGCTCTGATCCTGGGGGACAATGAGAAGGATGTGGAGGAAAGGGCCTATTCCTTTGCCGCGTCCATCCTGCAGCTTCAGGAAGTGGAGCATCTGTCCCATCTTCTGGTGACCATAGGGAAGGCAGTGGACGATTACCACCAGATCCAGGTCTCCATGGCAGCGGCCAGGCACCTGCGCCACATGGTGGCGGCCCGGGGTGCCTGGGACAGGAAGATTGTGGGCGCCAACGAGGATACCACCCCCCTTCAGCGCCTCTCTGAGCTGGAACTGAGCCCGCTGTATGAGCGGCTCCAGTATGCACCGGTTTCCCAGCTGGAATCCATCCTGATGGATTATACCTCCGCCCTGGAACCCGGCCTTGCCGAAGGGTATCTTCGTGTGGCTGCCCCCCTGGCGGCACGGCATCTCATCGAGCATGCCGGGGGAGATGTCAGAAAGGTGCTGGGGAATGATGTGCTGGAAAAAGTCCTGCACCAGAATGTACTGGAGCCTGTCACAGAACTGCTGCGCAGGGCCATGCAGTACCGGGATGCCAGGGAGGGCAATCTGGATGAATCCCCGGTCAGCCGGGCCAGGGCGTACATCAGCAGCCACTATGCCGACCCAAATCTCATGCTCCAGGACGTGGCGGGGGAAGTGCACCTGTCCCAGAGCCACTTTTCCACCATCTTTGCTCAGGAGGCCGGCATCACCTTTACCCAGTACCTGACAGGCGTGCGTATCGGAAAGGCAAAGGAACTGCTGGCCGGCACAGACCTTCGGTCCTTCCGGATTGCCTCGGAAGTGGGCTACAACGATCCCCACTATTTCAGTTATCTGTTCAAGAAAACCACGGGTGTCACCCCCAGTGAATGGAGGAGGTTGCACGGGGAAAACGCAGAGGGAGAAAAAAATCCAACACCGGCAGAATGAAAATACACCCGGGATGCCGGGAAACAGGGCAAAAAGATGGAAAATCCGGATGGTTTTCAACATGAAATCCAATGGTTGTCCATGGAAAGAACGGGGAAGAGGGCATATAATCAGGACAACAACAGGCAGTAATGCCAGAATTTAACATTGGAGGCAACTGATTTATGAAAAAGCTGATTGCGCTCGTAGTTTCTCTTGTCATGCTGATGACAGCCGCCGTCGCTCTTGCCGATGTAACGGTGGGTATTGTGAACAATCCGCCCTCTGAGTCCGGCTACCGCGAGGCCAATGTCAAGGACTTCGAATCTGTTTTCACCGCTGAAAACGGCTATACCGCCAAGACCTATTACAGCCTGAAGAACGACGAACAGCTGGCCGCTGCGCAGCAGTTCATCACCGACGGTGTGGACTACCTGCTCATCTCTGCCGCTGAGACCACCGGCTGGGACGCTGTCCTCACCAGCGCTAAGGAAAACGGCATCAAGGTTTTCCTGTTTGACCGTATGATCGACATCGACGACAGCCTGTATGAGGCCGCTGTTGTGTCCGATATGGCCAAGGAAGGCGAGACCGCTGTCAACTGGCTCCTTTCCCTGAACAAGGACGAATACAATGTCATCCACATCCAGGGCGCCATGGGCAGCGATGCTCAGCTGGGCCGCACCGGCGCACTGGACGCTCAGTTTGAGAGCGGCGCCATGAAGAAGGTTGTGCAGCAGACCGCCACATGGGATGAAGCAGAAGCCAAGAAGATTGTGGAATCCGTCATCAACTCCGGCGAACCCTTCAACGTCATCTATGCAGAAAACGACGGCATGGCCCGCGGCGCTGTGGCTGCCCTGGATGAAGCAGGCATCACCCACGGTGTGGAAGGCGACGTTGTGATCATGGGCTTTGACTGCAACAAGTGGGCTCTGCGGGAACTCCTGGCCGGCAACTGGAACTATGACGGACAGTGCAGCCCCTTCCAGGCACAGATCATCAGCGATATGATCAAGACGCTGGAAGAAGGCGGCACGCTGGAGAACAAGATCGTCATCAACGAGGAAAAGGGCTTTGATGCCGCTACCATCACGGAAGCGGACATCGATACCTACGGCCTGGGTGAGTAAGATCCAAGCAAGCTGATTCAGCAGATGATGCGGGCTCATCCCGCATCATCTGTTTTTGAAAAAAGCCTGAGTATTCCGAAAGGGGAGAGCAGGGATGGAACAGGGGACTGTGCTGACCATGCGGGGAATCTGCAAGTCATTCCCGGGTGTCAGGGCGCTGAACCACGTGGATTTCAGCCTGAAAAAGGGAGAAATCCATGCACTGATGGGGGAAAACGGCGCCGGAAAGTCCACGCTGATCAAAGTACTCACCGGAGTGTACAGCCGGGATGAGGGCGTGATTGAGGTGGAAGGCCTCAGCGGGGACGTACAGATCCGGTCTCCTCAGGATGCCCAGGAGGCTGGCATCAGTACGGTGTACCAGGAGATAACGCTGTGCCCGAACCTGAGCGTGGCGGAAAACATGTTCATCGGACGCAGCCGCGGCGGGCTTGTTCCCTGGAAACAGATGGAGAATCGTGCCGGGGAGATCCTCTCCGGCCTTGGCATTCCGGCCCGTCCCAGACAGCAGCTGGGCTCGTGTTCCCTGGCTGTGCAGCAGATGGTGGCCATTGCAAGGGCGGTGGACATGGAGTGCAAGGTACTGATCCTGGACGAACCCACCTCTTCCCTGGATGACAAGGAAGTGGCTATGCTCTTCGGCCTGATGCGTGACCTGAAGGCAAGAGGCGTGGGCATCATCTTCGTGACGCATTTTCTGGAGCAGGTCTATGAAGTCTGCGACCGGATCACGGTGCTTCGAAACGGTGAACTGGTGGGCACCTATGAGACCCGGAACCTGCCCCAGGTGGAACTGGTTTCAAAGATGATGGGCAGGGAGCTTGAGAATCTGTCCTTCATGGAAGGCAGAAAGAGGACCGGAGAGAGCAGCAGCACTGTCTTTGAGGCCCGGGATCTTTCCAGCACCGCCTGCCCCAATGCCTTTGACTTCCATATTGCCAAAGGCGAAGTGAACGGGTTTACGGGCCTTCTGGGCTCCGGACGCAGTGAAAGCGTGCGGGCCATCTTCGGAGCGGACCGGGTTACCGGCGGCCAGACCCTTGTGGACGGGAAGCCCGTCAGGATCCGCAGCCCCAGGGATGCCATGGAACAGGGCATTGCCTATCTCCCGGAGGACCGCAAGGACGACGGTATTATTGCGGACCTGTCGGTGAGGGACAATATCATCCTTGCCCTTCAGGTCATGCGGGGATTCTTCCATCCCATTTCGGATGCGGAAGCGGAAAGAATGGCAGAGGAGTTTATCAGGACACTGGAGATCAAGACAGCATCCCTTGATACGCCTGTGCGCAGCTTAAGCGGCGGCAACCAGCAGAAGGTAATCCTGGCCAGATGGCTCCTGACCCATCCCCGGTACCTGATTCTGGATGAACCGACCCGGGGCATTGATGTGGGTACCAAGACGGAAATCCAGAAACTGGTGCTGAAGCTGGCCGATGAGGGCATGAGCGTTACATTCATCTCCTCGGAGATCGAAGAGATGCTCCGCACCTGTGCAAGGCTCATTGTCATGCGGGACCGCAGAATTGTGGGCGAACTGACAGGTGAACAGCTCACCCAGGAGAGCGTCATGCGGACCATAGCGGGAGGCGAAAGTGTATGAAACGGAATTTCCTGAGCCGGTATTCACAGCTTCTGGTACCGCTGGTGGCCGTACTCCTGATTGTGGTGTTCAACCTGATCCGGGATCCCGGTTTCTTTTCCATTGAAGTAACCCAGAACAACACTGGGAACACGGTGCTCAGCGGCAACCTGATTTCCATCTTGAACGGCGCTTCGGAACTGGCGGTGCTTGCCATGGGCATGACGCTGGTAACCGCGGCCTGCGGTGGACAGGATATCTCCGTGGGCGCTCTGGCGGCCATCGCGGGCAGCGTCTTTGTCAAAGTCCTCAAATCCGGAGGCGAAATCACCGGGCTGAGCATTCTGCTGGCTTTCCTGGCCTGCTGTGCTGTGGCCGTGATCTTCGGTGCCTTCAACGGAACCCTGGTGGCCGTCTTCCGTATCCAGCCCATGATTGCCACCCTGGTGCTGTACACCTGCGGGCGCTCGGTGGCTTACTGGATCAACGGCGGTGCAACGCCTACCCTGACAAGTCCCCTGATTACGGCCCTGGGCGGCTTTATCCCGGGCATCCCGGTGCCCACGCCCATTCTGCTGGTGATTGTGACAGGCATTCTCTTTGCCCTGACATTCCGCTTTACCAGTCTTGGCATATATACCCAGTCCGTGGGCGTCAACCAGCGGGCAGCCCGGCTCAACGGTATCAACACGGTGGGCATCAAGCTGCTGACCTTCATGATCCTGGGCGCATGCTGCGCCATATCCGGCGTCATGGCGGTTTCACGCCTGAGCCTGATCAACCATGAGACCATCCTGCTGGAAATTGAAATGGACGCCATTCTGGCGGTGGCCATTGGCGGCAACGCCCTGGGCGGCGGCAAGTTCCGCATGTCAGGATCCATCATTGGCGCATACGCCATACAGGCCCTGACCACAACGCTGTATGCCATGAAGGTGCCTTCCACGGCCATCAAGGCTTACAAGGCGCTGGTGATTATCCTCATCGTGGTTATTGGTTCCCCGGTGGTCAAGCAGGCATTTGGTCGCCTGACGGCCAGATGGCGTGCAGGCAAAGGAGGTGTTCAGGCATGAGCAGGGATAAGAGAATTCGGGAGCCCATGTCGGACACCCATCTTCTGATGACCATCACCATATGCATCTTTTTCTGCATGTATTTCCTGGCCATGGCTGTGTGGGGCGGCGGCTTCCTGCGCTGGCAGCAGGTTTTCGATATGCTCAACAACAACGCGGCCCTCATCATTGTGGCCTGCTCCCTGACCATTGTCATGATTGGCGGAGGAATCGACATCTCCGTGGGCGGCGTCATTGCCCTGGTGGCCATGTCCTGCGTGGTCCATCTCAATCAGGGCGGATCCATTTTTACGGCTGCCCTTCTGTCGCTGGGCATAGGCCTGGCCTTTGGCCTGGTCCAGGGGTACCTGGTGGCCTATCTGGAGATCCAGCCCTTCATCATTACCCTGGCGGGCATGTTCTTTGCCAGGGGCATGACCACCATCGTGAGCCTGGAACCCCAGAAGGTGGCCCATGAAGGGTTCAAGACCCTGATGAATACCAAGGTGGAGATTCCCTGGCTTGGCTATACGGCCAAAAACGGCAACCTGATCCCGGCCAGAATGGAAATCGGTGTGGTCGTTGCACTTCTGATCGTGGTACTGGTGTATTTCATGCTGCGGAAAACCCGCATGGGCCGCAACTTCTATGCCCTGGGCGGAAACAGCCAGAGCGCCCTGATGCTGGGCATCAACATCCGCAGAACCCGCATGATCACCCATCTTCTCTCCAGCATCCTGGCGGGCATTGCAGGTTTTGTCTTCCTGATGCACACCGGTGCCGGCAATGCCACCAACGCAGCCGGTGCTGAGATGAATGCCATTGCTTCCTCCATCATCGGCGGCACCCTGCTTTCCGGCGGTGTGGGAAATGTCATCGGAACCTTCTTTGGGGTCATGACACTGACCACCATCAAATCCATTGTCACGGTTTCCGGCCTGAGAGATCCCTGGTGGCAGTCCATTACCACCGGCGCCATGCTCTGTTTCTTCATTCTCCTCCAGTCCGTGGTGCTCTCAAGACGGAGCAGAGGGAAAAACAGAAAGAACCAGCGTGAAGCCGTAAAGTGAGTCAGAAACAGCCTGTGTGCATATCACACAGGCTGTTTTTACACGCTGCATTACGGAATCCGGGCATATGTCTTGCCAGGGACGGAAGGGGATGATATAGTGCCATGGACCGGAGAATGTCTTGAACGGCTCCGGCTGTGAGGATACAATCCATATGTCTTTTCCGGAAAGGCCGGAAGGCCCCGGAAACAAACAGAAAGAAGGGTTCCTGTGCGCAGAAGTATCTGTCTTCTGATATGTTTTATGCTGCTTTGCATGTCCTGGGCCGGTGCGGACGGTCTTTCCCAGGAGGAGATCGACCGGATTGTGCAGACACAGACGGATACGGAGCAGATCAGCAGTCCGTTTCTGGATGTGGTCAGACAGGTCCGCAACAGCGTTGTGGGCGTGAACAACTACATCTATTCCACCACCTATTACGGGGGCTACGGCTACGGGTACCGCAGGGAAACCCAGGAAACGCTGTCGGGTACCGGGTCCGGGGTTGTCATAACGGAGTACGGGCATGTGATCACAAACTACCATGTGATTGAAAACGCTGCCCGCCTGACCGTAACCACCGGCACAGACGATCAGGAACATGATGCCCTGGTGGCCGGCTATGATCCGGAGCTGGACATTGCCATACTGGAGGTGCCGGACCTGAATCTTCCTGCCGTTGCACTAGGTGACAGCGATGCCCTGCAGGTGGGGGAGTGGTCCATTGTCATCGGCAACCCCATAGGGGAAAAGTATTCCCGCTCCGTCTCCGTAGGCGTGATTTCCGGACTGGACAGGGAAGTGACGGACCGCACCTATGACCGCTTCGGACGGATCACCACAGTTACCAACACCATGATTCAGACGGACGCGGCCATCAATTCGGGAAGTTCGGGCGGCGGCATGTTCAATGTGCTGGGACAGCTGCAGGGAATACCCGCCAGGTATGCCTCTTCCTCCTCATCCAGTTTCTTCTTCTCCAGCGGCCGGGACGTGGACAACATCGGCCTGTGCATCCCCATCAATGTGGCCAAGCCCATGCTCACGGAGATCCTTCAGAAATACACGCCCGCCGATGTAAACCAGCTGTAAGTTTACAAATCCCCCGCTCCTTTATCAGGGAGCGGGGGATTTGACGTTAATCGAGCTCTTTCAGAGCCTTTTCATATTCGGTTTCAGAACAGTACAGGGAGTGCCCGTTTCCAAGGTCCCGCATCTCCGGCTTCTCTTTTGAGTAATCATGGTCCCGCTCCGGATCGTAGTCGATGCGGACGCGGTGGCGCTCGGTGAGCGGATTGGGCTCGGGAATGGCGGAAAGCAGCGCACGGGTATAGGGGTGCATGGGATGCAGGTACAGGTCATCGCTGTTGGCGACTTCCACCAGCTTTCCGTAGTACATGACACCGATGCGGTCCGAGAAGTACTTCACCACACTCAGGTTATGGGCGATGAAGAGGATGGTCAGCCCCATCTCCTGCTTGAGGTCATTGAGCAGGTTGATTACCTGGGCCTGTATGGACACATCCAGGGCTGACACCGGCTCATCTGCGATGATCATCCGGGGATGCACAATCATGGCCCTTGCTATGCCGATGCGCTGACGCTGGCCGCCGGAGAATTCGTGGGGATAGCGGGAGGCATGCTCCTCTGTCAGGCCCACCCGGTGGAGCATCTCCACCACCTGCACGTGACGCTCGCTTTTGTTGGTGACGCCCCGGAGCTTGAGGCCTTCCCCCACGATCTCTTCAATGGTCATGCGGGGGTTCAGGGACTCAATGGGGTCCTGGAAGATCATGGCAAGATTGTTGGAAAGGTATTTTCTCAGATCCCGGGTCATGGGGCCGGAGATTTCCCTGCCGTCAAAGGTGACCTTGCCGGCGCTGGGTTCATACAGGCGGATGATGGTACGTCCCGTGGTGGTCTTGCCGCAGCCGGATTCACCCACCAGCCCGAAGGTTTCGGCAGCATGTACATCAAAGGAAACGTCATCGACAGCTTTTATAACCTGTTTTCTGGATCCGTGGCCGTTTACAAAGGAGTGGGAAAGATGTTCCACATGAAGAAGGACATCAGACATACTTCTCCGCCTCCTTTCTCATGCGGGCGATGCGCTCTTTGAGAGAAGCAGGCATCTCCATTTTCGGCGCCATGGGGTGCAGCAGCCAGGTGGCGGCTGTATGGGTGGGGGAAAGCTTGAAGGTGGGCGGTTCCTTCTCATAGTCAATCTTCAGGGCGTACCGGGAGCGGGGTGCAAAGGCATCCCCCTGCGGCGGTGCAAGCATATTTGGCGGCGCACCGGGAATGGCCTGGAGTCTGCCGCGGGTCTGAAGATCCGGCATGGATTCCAGCAGGGCCCAGGTATAGGGGTGCACGGGCCTGAGGAAGATTTCCTCGGAAGTACCGGCCTCCACAATCTTGCCGGCGTACATGACGTTGACCCGGTCAGCCATGTTGGCCACAACCCCCAGGTCATGGGTGATGAAGATGACCGACAGACCCCGCTCCTCCCGGATCTGGTTGATCAGATCCAGGATCTTTGCCTGCACCGTGACGTCCAGAGCCGTTGTGGGCTCATCGCAGATGAGGATTTCCGGATCTCCGGCCAGTGCAATGGCAATGACGATGCGCTGGCGCATGCCGCCGGAAAACTGAAAGGGATAGGCGGAAAAGGAACGCTCCGGATTGGGGATTCCCACTGCCTTGATCAGTTCCAGTGCCCGGGCCCTGGCTTCCGCCTTGTTCAGGCCCCTTTTGCGCAGGACCTCCGTAATCTGTCTGCCCACCCGCATGATGGGGTTCAGGGCAGAGAGGGGATCCTGGAAGATCAGGCCGATGCGTTTGCCGCGGATCTGGTGCATGGTTTTTTCATCCGCCCTGGCCAGGTCCATGCCGTTGTAGAGGATGGAGCCCTCCTCAATGAAGGCGTTGGGGGGAAGGATGCCCATGAGGGCCTTCATGGTCACGGATTTTCCGGAACCGGATTCACCCACGATGGCCACGGTTTCCCCGCGGTGCAGATCAAAGGAGACGCCCCGCACAGCCTGTACGATTCCGTTGACGGTTCTGAAGGAGATGCGAAGATCGTTTACTGACAGAATGGTATCGTTTGCCATCTCTTACCCCTCCTCTCCGCGAAGTGTGGGATCCATGGCATCCCGAAGTCCGTTGGAGAACAGATTGAAGGCAATCATGAGAACGGAAATCAGGAGGGCAGGGAACAGGGTCTGGGTGGGATACTGCAGCAGCACGCTCTGGCCCACGGAGAGCAGAACACCGATGGAGGGTTCCGGGGGCTTGATGCCAAGTCCGATGTAGGCCAGGAAGGATTCGGAGAAAATGGCGCCGGGGATGGCAATCATGGCACGGGTGATCAGGGGTCCCACCGTATTGGGCAGAATGTGCCGGAAGATCAGGGTTCTGTCCGGAACGCCCAGGGTTCTGGCTGCCAGGACATATTCACGTCCCTTGAAGCGGTAGAACTGGGCGCGGATCAGGCGTGCCGTGCCGATCCAGCCTGTGACGGTCAGGGCCAGGATGATGGAGAACATGCCCGAGCCGAACAGAAGCATGAACAGAATGGTGACCACAATATAGGGAAGACCGTCCAGAACCTCGGCAAAATGGGTCAGGAACATGTCAATTTTGCCGCCGTAATAGCCTGCGATGGATCCGTAAATCACCCCGATGATCACGTTGGTGATAACGGAGATAAAGGCGATGAGCAGGGAAATGCGGGTACCTGTGAACAGCCTTGTCATGATGTCGCGGCCCAGGTAGTCTGTTCCGAACCAGTGGTATTCATGGGGATCCACACCGCTGTAGATATAGTAGTCCACCTTGACGTCAACCACTTCCACATTGTTGGCGGTGTACTCCCTGACAACGCTCAGAACTGACCCTTCCGGGAAGCGTTTGGTGTTGTCCAGGGAAGACTTCTTGCGGTTGGTCAGCACCATGCTGCCGTCTGCGATCCCGATATTCTCAAGGACAGGGATCCGGGGCGGCAGGTTTTTGCCCTTTACGTTCTGCTGGGTATAGCTGTACCCGGTGAAAAGCGGCACGGTAAAGGCCAGGACAATGATGAGCAAGATGATCCAGAAAGAAACGATGCTGGCCTTGCTCTGGCGCAGACGGCGCAGGGCGTCCCGGTAGAAGCCTGCGGAACTGGATTTGCCGATCTCATCAAGGGTATGTTCCCGGACCTGCGGGGTGAAGTCATCCTCAGACAGATGCATGAGTTCGTCCGGGAGCGGTGCATGTATGTCATATACGGTCATTTTTTGCCTCCCACACGAATTCTCGGGTCGATGATGCCATAGGAGATGTCCACCACCAGAATGGTGAACAGCGAAATGGCAGAGTAGAAGATGAGCAGGGCAACGGTGAGGAAATGGTCACCGCCAAGAATGGAGTCAATGAGCTGGCCGCCCATGCCGTTGACGGAGAAGATCTTCTCAATGACCAGGGATCCGCCCATAATGCCGGTGATCATGGGGATGATGGTGTTGGCAATGGGCACCAGGGAATTGCGGAAGGCATGCTTGAAGGTGGCTTCCGTATTGGTCAGGCCCTTCGTCCTGGCCAGCAGCATGAAGTCCGAGGAGAGGGTTTCGATCAGCTCACCCCTCAGATACCTGGCGATGCTGGCAATGGGGTTCAGGGACAGGGCTATGATGGGAAGCACCATGGAATAAAGCCGTACGGCAAAGTTTGGCGACTGGGCATTATAAAGGGTGGGGAAGATGGGCCAGACAAAGGTGAACATGTACTGCAGCACCGAGGCAAAGACAAAGGATGGGACGGATATGAACACCACGATGAAGAACGAAATCACCGTATCCGTCATTTTGTTCCGCTTCAGGGCGGCCCAGGTTCCGAAGATGATGCCCAGGGGTATGGAAAGGAGAAGGGAGAAAACATTGAGGACGACGGTGGCGGGAATCCTTGTGGAAAGAATCTCAAACACATCAAGGCCGGGACGGATCTTGACGGAGGTGCCAAAGTCACCCCGGGTCACGATTCCTTCAATGAAATAATAGTACTGGACGGCCATGGGTTCATGCAGGTGCATGCGGTCTTCCAGTTTTCTCTGAATCTCCGGTGAAACCTCAGGGTTTTCAAAGATGCTCATGGGCATGAGCCGGATGATCCAGAAGGACAGGGTCATGACCAGAAACAGAGTCAGGAGCATGGCGCCGATACGCCCCAGGATGTATTTGAACATGTTCTCGAATCACGTCCTTACAAGGCAGAGATTCCCGTCGCAAAACGGGGATAAAGGAGGTGTACTTAAAACAGTACACCTCCCTGCTCATGGTTTCGGTTTTTCAGATGTTGGAAGAAGATGCATTATTCAGCAATATCGCCGTAGATGGTTCCCCAGCCAAAGCCCGGAATGTACGTGCGCACAGGCAGCACCAGACGGTCAGAGAACATCATGTAGCTGACTTCCTGGACAACCGGGATGTGCACAACTTTGTCAATGTAGATTTCCTCAAGCTTCTGGGTTTCCTTGAGCATCTCTTCATAATTGTCCTGTACGGATTCGCACACAGCATACTGGGCTTCGAACTCAGGATCGAAGTAGTTGTTGGGATGGGAACCGTAGGACTCCAGATAGTAGTAGAAGCAGGTGTAGGGATAGGTACGGCTAGCACCGCGGGTCCAGTCATTGGGGGAGAAGTCCCACACGTCCGTGCTCTTCTTGTAGTCTGTGGCGGAGATGCCTGCATAGGTGTCGGCCACCAGTTCAATCTTGCCCTCGAAGATCACGGGGAATTCTTCCATGAGGTACTCGGCGGTCTTCTTCCATGCGGTTTCAGAGTCGCCAAAGCAGATGCGCAGGGTCACAACGGTGTCGGGAGCAAGGCCGCACTCTTCATAGGCCTTGGCCAGGTATTCACGGGCCAGTTCGGGATTGTAGCCGTATTCAGAGTTGCTGTTGACCTTTTCCACCACGGCTTTGCCGTATTCGGATTCACGGTAGGTAAGTCCGGATTCGGAGAGGATGCCGGCCTGGCCGTTGACGTACCATGCAGCGGGTTCCTGATAGCCGAAGATGTCATTGGCGATGACTTCACGGTTCATGGCATAGTACATGGCCCGGCGGTAGTTAACGTTGGCGGTGAGGGGGTTCTCGGGGTTCTTGCAGTTGATGTCAATGTGGAAGACGGTCAGGGACGGATATTCCACCATGCGGGGATCGTCGATGTAGGTCTCGATGGTGTTGGCGTCGGGGGACAGATCGTCCAGTTCGCCCTTTTCCCAGAGCTGTACGCGGGCGTTCATTTCCTTGACGATGCTCACGTCCACGCTGTCATAGTGGAACAGTTCGGGCATCCAGTACTTTTCGTTGCGCACATAGATCTGCTTGTTGTCAAAATCCCAGGTGACAATCTTGTACGGGCCGCAGGACATATACATATCCAGCGTGGTGCCGTAGGTGGTGGAGGTGCGGTCTTCGCTCATGCCGGCTTCGTACAGAGGCTCATAGACAGGAGCGGTGGCACGGTTGGTGAACTGGGAGCAGACCTGGGTCTGGGTGTAAGCCTTGTCAGTGGTGATCTGGATGGTGTAGTCATCAATCTTCTTGATGCCGACATCTTCCCAGGCCACGGTGGCGGATTCGCCTTGCTGATTGTATTCCTTGGCGTTGACGATGGTGATGTTGTAATCGGCCAGGAAGTCAGCCATGCGGTTGACCAGGATGGGGTCAAGCAGCATTTTGAAGGAATAGATCATGGTGTCGGCATTGATGGGGTCGCCGTTTGCCCAGCATGCTTCCTTGCGGATCGGGATCTGCCAGGTGACTTCGTCAATCTGCACAGGCAGTTCGGCAGCAATGTCGCCAATATAATGGAAACCATTGCCGTCCTCATCCGGCACCGTGCGGTAAAGGAAGGAACCGCAGTAGCTGGTGGGGGTGTCCAGGCTGGTCTCCACGGAATTATGGGCATTGAGAATGGGGGTGTCGCTGCCCATGTAGGTCTTGTAGACCTTGGTGCCGGTGGCTTCAGCTGAGGCAAAGGTCATGGCGGACAGGCACAGAGCCAGAACCAGGCAAAGCGCGGTCAGTTTTTTCATGACTTTTCACTCCTTGAGAGAAATTATATTGAAATTGCACACGGCAATTTGCAATCGTGTTTCAGACGGCATGCTTCATGCCAGGGGAATCATGGCAACAGACAAAAGAAGAAAGATGCCTGCGGCGGCAAGCTCATATCCGGTCTGAGGGTGTTTTGGCCGGGACTGGCGGTATGCAAGAAAATCATCCTTTGCCTCCCCGGCGCCCGGGACCGGCTGGTTCCGGAAGAGCCGGTGAACAAAACGGAAACCGTAGGAAGCGGAGGAAAAGGCATGCACGTTGCCAAGCAGGTGGACGGTGCCCACCACAAAGAAGAAAAGAAATTCGGTAAAAAACAGATCCGACAGAAACAGAAACAGCGGGCTCTGACTGGCAATGCCTCTGTAGATGCCGGCGGCTAGTCCCAGAAGGAAAATGATCAGGAAGGACTTCTTAAACCCTGTGCCTTTCAGAAAATCCATGTAATCAGCAGATGCCTCCCGGAATGTATTCCCGAAAATCATAGCATGGTTCCGGGAAATTGACCATTGATTCCCGGGGAAAGAACACGAAAAATGCAAAGGATGCCTGAAAAAATCCGTAAAAAGAATGGAAAAGAGTCCAAAAGAACGAAATGGAACAGAATGGAGCGGGAAGCATGGTCCGTTGACAGGGCAGGGAGGGCCCTCTACAATCCGCATAAAGAGGTGAGTGTATGAGAGCCGGAAAACTGACGGGGGATGCACGTCTGCCCGCCTTCAGGAACATGGCGGTGTGCTTCCACGGAACATACGATGAGAATGAAGCCCGCAGGGAGCTTCAGGAGACCCTGGAAGGGAAATGCGATTATTACGGTGCCTTCCCGGAGGGGGAGCAGGATGCTGTTGCGTCCCTTGTGATGCACCATTTTACTGCGGAATTTGAGGGACAGCCTGTGCAGGCGGGAGGCATCGGCGGGGTGGCCACCCTGCCCGCTTTCCGCAGGCAGGGCGCGGTCAGGGCCATGATGCGCACGAGCCATGAGGACCTGTTCCGTTCAGGCGCCCTGTTTTCCCTGCTGTATCCTTTTTCCCTGGCGTACTATAAGCAGTACGGATTTGCACCGGGGCCTGTCAGCCATCTGTGGACCGTGCCCGTGGAGGAACTTCAGGGCATTAAGGATCCGGGAGGCCGCATCAGGCAGATTTTTCCCGGGGAAGATGACGGGGTCCTGCTGGAAGTGTACCGGCGGGTGAACCGGGGTGTCAATCTGTCCATACACCGGGATGTCTTCTCGGAGGAAATGAGAAGGGAAAGCAGCATCAATCAGAAACGCTATGTGTTTGTGTATGAGAACGGGCAGGGAGAACCTGCGGGGCTCATGGTGGGGCATCTGGAGGACGGTGTGCTGCACTGTGAAACGGATTTCACCCACCGGGGTATGCTGCTCTGTGACAGCACCGGGACGCTGCTTGCCCTGCTGCGCTTTGTTCACCGGGCGTACCTGACACACTACAGCGCGGTTTCCTTTACCCTGGATGAAGGGGCTGACCTGTATTCCCTGCTGCCCGGTGTGACCAACTCGGGAAAAGCCACGTGCCAGGCGGTCTATAACGGCATGGTCCGGGCGGTCTGTGTGCAGGAGGCACTGAAACGGACCCGGTGCCTGGGCAGGGGAAAGCTGTGCATCGGCATCCGGGATCCCTTAATCGACGAAAACAACGGCGTATTCCGCCTGACGTATCAGGAAGGTGAACCCAACCGGGTGGAGCGGACGGATGACGCGCCGGACCTGGTGATGGGTCCCGGAAGCCTGGCCCAGCTGCTGACGGGCTGCCGCAGCGCAGAGCAGCTCCCGTGGCTGTCTGACGTGGAAATCCGTACGGATGCGGATACGGCAGGGGTCTTCCGGCAGAAACCCTGCGGATTCCTGAACCTTTTCTGATATTTCCTTCATGCGGTGCAGGGCCTGCCGTTATTCCGGAAAGACTTCACAGCCATCCCGGGTGAGGGCTGAGACGGCCCTGTCAAGGTTCTCACCCTTCACCAGGATATAGTCCGTATTGTAGGTGGAGACAGCAAAAACCGGGATGCCGTTTTCGGCAAGCGCTCCGGAGAGACGGGACAGAAT
>CAMOVR010000006.1 GCA_946627565.1 uncultured Clostridia bacterium | reverse complement strand
GACTGTTGCTGATATAGCTCAGTCGGTAGAGCGCATCCTTGGTAAGGATGAGGTCCCCGGTTCAAATCCGGGTATCAGCTCTTCAGAAAACTCCCGGAAGCAAAAGGTTTCCGGGAGTTTTTGCACCCTCCAGAAGGGTCTGGAAATAAGCCAAAAACACAAAAAAGGCACACGATAGGACACATGAAAGGGCATACGAAAGGGCTTTGCCTGGGGCATGCTTCCGGAGTGACCGGTCAGGTCAGGATGGTGTAAAACCGATTCACTCACACATTTACTCACACGGTATAAAAAACGGTGGTACATGCGTTTCCCGTACCACCGTTTTTTATGCCTGCGCCGGCTTTTCCGGCACTCTGTTATTTCAGCTTATAGGCACCCACAGGACGAATGTTCAGAACAAGGCAGGATTTATCCCCAAAGGCAGCCTCCATGACAGTGCGGAACTCCTGCAGCTTCTCCAGCGGGACAAAGTTCAGCGTTGTACCGGCAAATCCTCCCCCATGCACGCGCCATGCACCGGCACCGTCCAGGATCTTTTCTGCCAGGGCCAGTGCCAGGGAAAGGGGCTGTTTGTCGGGGACCGCATAGATATTCTGCAGATACATGAAGGATGAACGGCCGCTGGCAATGATTTCCTTGAAGAAGCCCTGGATATCATCCCTTTCCAGTGCCGCCACCTGTGCATCCACCCGGTTGTTCTCTTCATAGAAATGCAGCGCACGCAGGACGGCTCTGTCGGAAACCTTCTTTCTCAGGTTTCCGATATTCTCCAGGAATTCTTCATAGGGAACTTCCCTGAGGAATCCCTTTCCGAAGAAACCGGCCACCTGCTTCATCTCAGCAGGAATCGCTGCATAATGGTCCGTCAGATTGGCATGACTTCCGCCAGGGGCCACCACACAGATGGCATAGCCCTTTTTCGCAAAATCATACTTCATGGCCCGGACCTGAGGCTGCTGGTCCTTAAAGTCCACCGTTACCAGACCGCCTGCGGCACTTGCCATCTGATCCAGCAGCCCGGAGGGCTTGCCGAAATGCACGTTCTCTGCATACTGGGACACCATGGCGCTTGTCTTGAAATCCATGGTTCCCCCGTTGAAGAGGTTATCAAAGATTGCCGCCGTCAGAACCTCGTAGGCTGCAGAAGAGCTCAGACCGCTGCCGGAGACCACGGAGCTGGTGACAGTGGCTTCATATCCGCCGACCTTGTACCCCAGCTTTGCCATTCTCTCCGCCACGCCGCGGATCAGACCAGCGGTGCGGGCTTTTTCATTTTCCCTGGGGGCGAGGTTCTTCAGGTCCACTTCAATGAGCGGATATCCTTCCGAGCGCACCCGCACCATCTTATCCTGCCTCGGGGACACAACAGCCAGGGTATCCAGGCTGGCGGATGCAGCCAGAACTTTCCCGTGATTGTGGTCCGTATGGTTGCCGCCGATTTCCATCCGCCCGGGGGCTGAAATCAGATGGATCGTCTGCTGGGTATGAAAAAACTGTTCATGCTTCCTGAGAAGGTCCTTGTACCGCTCTGTCTGCCTTTCAGGCATCTGATTTCCATCGCCGTACAGATAGGCCAGCTGCTCTCTGACTTCTTCCGTTTCAAGCCTGGCCCTCATATCTTCGTATACGCCCATAGCCCGTTGTCCTCCCCGTCTGAGATTATGTACATTTACTCATTCAGAAGCTTCTGGAAAGCCGCGGTTAGACGCCCTGCCCCTTTTTCTTCTGCATTGCTAACAAAAGCAGCCCAGTTTTCATCCGTCAGTTCCTGTTCCCCTGTGATGAACCATGTCATGGCGATCTCGCACCAGCTGCCAAGTCCACCCCAGATCTGCGCAATCTCTGCTTTTTCCTCCGCCGTCATATACATGAGAGGATAGGGATACACAGCGATTTCGTGCAGCTTTTTCAGCCCTTCCACGGCATTTCTGGCTTCTTCATTGTCAAATGCCAGCTGATAGGATGCGGACATATACATGGGCGTGACATTGCCTTCGGAAATGGTGGAGTCCACCAGAATGGAGGCCTGTACGGTTTCAATGTCATCCACCCAGTACCATGCACCGTCGCTGGTTACTTCGTACTCATCGTGGAGCTGACCTGACGCAGCCAGGTAGCAGCCCTCTTCCGAGTAGAGATAGTCCACCCAGGAGAGCAGTTCCCCGGGATTCTCGCAGCTGCTGGTGATGGCAAATGTACCGCGGAACACCTCACCCAGCAGTTCCCTGTAAACCGTTTTCCCGTCATAGGAAAGGATCAGTACCGTGTAGTCGTTCATAACCGAGGAAGGCAGCATATTCATAACCGTAGGTCCGAACACACAGCCAAAGGGAATGGTCGCATTGGCATCCGTCACGGCCCGGGCAGTGTCCAGCGTCAGGAAGCCGTTGTGGTCAATCAGGTTCTCTTCATACAGGGTATGCAGCCAGGTCAGGAAAGCCCTGTACTGATCTGTGGTGTAATCAAAAACCACCTGACCGTCCACAACTTCAATCCCATAGTCATTGGGCGTCATGCCAAAGGCATGAGCCAGGAACTTCAGATCCCAGAGACCGGTGAAGGTCATGGGGATCTCATCCCTGTTTCCGTTGCGGTTGGGGTCCTGGGACTGCATAGCCCTCAGGACCTCTGTCAGCTCATCTGCCGTTGTGGGCATATCCAGCTTCAGGCGGTTCAGCCAGGTCTGGTTGATCCAGATCACATTGTTGGTGGGGAGCCCGTTGATCTGCGGCAGTGCCACGATGGCCCCGTCCCTGAGGGTAATGGCCTTTTCATACTCCGGATGAGCCTTAAGCAGGGCGGACAGATTGGGCGCCCAGGTTTCCAGATAAGGCTTCAGATCAATCAGGACACCGGCTTCATACATGGCCTGGGTCTCATCCTCTGTCAGGGAAGCCTTGAAAAGTACATCCGGGAGCTCACTGCCCGGCTTCATATTTGCCTTGACCGTTTTCCATTCAGTCTCGTCCGTATATTCCTGAAAGGTAAAATCAATGCCGGTTCTTTCCGCCATCCTGCGGAAGAACAGATTGTCGTCCCATACATGTTTGCTGTCTTCTGTGTCATAACCTGCCATGACATATGTCTTCCCCGCGCTCTCTGCCGGAGCAGACACAGCCAGGCTCAGCAGAAAAATCAGACACAGTACGCATGCCAGCATTCTGCGCATAATGCTGCCTCCTTCATCAATATACAGGCATTATAGCCCAACTTCACATGATTTGCCATATACAATGTTACCGCATGTGCTCACATTCACGTGCGCACAGATATCAGTTCTCTTCGTCGCTGATCTGCAGCCGTTTTTCCAGCAGAACCAGATTGACGTCTTTCAGGCCGTTGAATTCACAGGGAACAACGCCTGCTTCCTTATATCCCAGATACCGATACATCTCTCTGGCCCGGGTGTTGATCTCATTTGTATCGATCCGTATGATCCTTAAGCCATGTTCCGCGGTATATTTCTCATAGAAAGCCATGAAGGCGGAGCCATAACCGCGTCCGCTTAAGGAAGGAGACACCGTCAGTGTATGCAGAACCATAACCTGACTGTCTTCTGCCTTCTCACTCCAGTTTCCCTGCCGGTAGGCATCCGGCTGTACCTGGTTGATCCTGGCGGAAGCAACGATGGTATCGCCGACTACCTCCACAAACAGTTCACCGGCATTACATGCTTCCAGTGCGTTTTTCTCTGTAGGGTATATACCCCTTTTCCATCCGGTGGAGGCTTTGCCGCTCTCTTCCATGGCATGGATCTCGTCATAGATGGCAGCAACAGCCGGGATGTCATCCAGCTCCGCCCTGCGGAAAAGCACATGTTCTCCCTGCATTTCAATACCTCTTCTAAACATAAAAGCCACGGTTCTTCGCCGTGGCTCTATGTTTCTTCACATTACTTTCTTCTGTGAAGGAAGTTCGGAATTCCGTTGGCATCCTTCTGGACTTTGAATGAATCCTGAGAAACGTCGCCCTGTGCCGGCTGCTGAACTCCCTGCATCTGGGATGTGCTGCTGAAGGTCGGCTGGTAGGTGCTCTGCGGCTGCTGCGGGAAAACCTGCTGCTGACCATACTGAGGCTGCTGCATCGGCTGCTGCTGGAATCCGCCTGACTGCTGCGGATTGAAATAGCCTCCGCCCTGGAAACTGGGCTGTACATTGGGCACGCCCATGGAATGACGATTGCTGATGTACGTGGCGGTATGCTCCGTGGCAGGCTGCTGGGACTGGGTCTGATAATCATCATAGTCCCTGCTGCGGGAAGGAGCCGAAGCCATGGAGGAGAAAGAAGAGGAAGATGCATACGGGGTGGCGCTGCCAACCAGCCGGTCATTTTCCTGTTCCCTGGGCTTGCGGACCGGATCCCTGGGCGGGAAGGGTGTCTTTTCAAATCCGGTGGCGATAACCGTGATGCGCACCTCATCGCCCAGATTTTCATCCACGTTGGCACCGAAGATGATATTGGCCTCGGTATCAGCGCTCTTCATGATCTTGTTGGCCGCTTCGTTGATGTCCATGATGCTCATGTCAGAAGAACCGGTCACATTGATCAGCACAGCGCGTGCACCGTCAATATTGGTTTCAAGCAGCGGGCTGGAGATGGCGTCTTCGGCAGCCTTGATCATGCGGTTCTCGCCGCTGGCTGTGCCGATGCCCATGTGGGCAAGACCGCCGCTTTCCATAACGGTCTTGACGTCAGCAAAGTCAAGGTTGATAAGCGCGGGAACAGCAATCAGGTCAGAGATGCCCTGAATACCCTGTCTGAGCACATCATCGGCAGTGCGGAACGCTTCCACCAGACTGGTGCCCTTGCTGACCACCTGGAGCAGACGGTCATTGGGAATCACCACCAGCGTATCCACGCGCTGCTTCAGATCGGCAATGCCGGCCTCAGCGTTGCGTGTGCGCTGTACGCCTTCAAAGGCAAAAGGCTTGGTTACAACGGCCACAGTCAGTGCGCCCACATCCCTGGCAACTTCTGCCACGATGGGTGCAGCGCCTGTACCTGTTCCGCCACCCATGCCGGCGGTCACAAACACCAGATCCGCGCCTTCAAGAGCCTGCGCAATTTCTTCGCGGCTCTCTTCTGCAGCACGGCGTCCAACCTCCGGAACAGCTCCGGCACCAAGACCCTTGGTCAGCTTGCCGCCAATCTGGATCTTATTCTCTGCATTGGACATATTCAGCGCCTGAAGATCTGTGTTTATCGAGATGAATTCCACGCCTTTCAGTCCTGCTTCGATCATGCGGTTGATGGCATTGTTGCCGCCACCGCCGCATCCGACCACTTTTATGGAAGCAAAGCTGCCTGTGTCGTCATTCTGGAACTCAATCACAATATAACCTCCTGACATGTATCCCCGGACAGGGATCCTTTCTTATATGCTGTCAGCCGCCAAACAGGTTCCGGAAGAAGTCCCGGAATGCATCCTTTTTGGTGGCAGCATGCTGGTGCGTGGTTTCGATCGTGTCAATGATCAGGTCCATGAGACCGAGGGTGCTGGAGAAAGAGAAGCTGTTGAAGTTGGCTGTCCGCATGGGCACGTCCCGGACAGTCCTCTCAAGCTTGGTGGCCAGATAATCCCTGGCGCCCCTGTTGAAGCTCAGACCGCCGCCGGTCAGATATATGTTCGACCATTTGCCAAGCCGGATACCGCTATTTTCAATGGAATTCTTGATTGCATCAGCCATCTCATCCACGCGGTTCAGAATCACTGCAGACACATCTTCCTGAGAGAAGGAACGCGGCTTATGCCCGTCAGATCCCGGCAGATCGTATGTCTTTTTCCTGGCGTCAACGCCAAAGACATACGGCCGCTTGATCTTTTCTTCCGCTTCCGTCAGGGAAATGTCAAAGTGCTGAGCCAGGTCCGCTGAAATGTCTCCGCCGCCGATTTCGATGGTATCCATGGCGATGAGGGCATCACCCTGGACAATCATCACATCGGTATTCAGATATCCCACGTCCACCAGGACGCTGGTCTTATCTCTTTCTTCCTCAGGCAGGAACAGATTGCTCTCCCCCGCCGCGGTGGAATAAAAACCATCCACCGTATAATGCAGGTAGTCCATGATGCCCACCAGTTCATCAATGAAGAACCGGTCCGCCACCACAAAGGAAACCAGGGCGGAGAGTTCACGGCCCTTCAGATCAACCGGCGCAATGGTCTGCTTGCCATTGTCCACGGAAAACCATGCGGGAGAATAATGAAGCGGTATGCCCATAACCGGGCCCAGATTGGATTCTGCAGTCTTGAAGATCGCTTCTATATCAGCAGGCGTAACCCGCGGATTGGTATCACCTTTCAGTGTTATTCTTGCCTGTGTCGGGTATACTCTTGTAAAGGCTGCCGGAACACCGATGTTAAGACTCTTGATCTTTCTGTGGCTCTGCGCTTCAGCATCCTGAATGCATTCCAGGATTTTGCCCCGCAGTGCTGCACGGTTGTTCCACCCCTCGGCCAGGAAGCCGTCATATTCCGCAACACCTGCGCCCACGATATCGCAATGGGTGTTTCCGCCCGTTTCAGCCACCAGCGTCACGATTTTGCTTGTTCCAAAGTCCATGGCCGCAATCGTGGTTTTCATATTATCTTCCTCCAGACCCGGGCACCCTGTTCATCTGGAAACAGGGCGCCATTTTGCATTATAGTTGGTTTTGTCAAGCTTTGCAAGCTTCTTTTCTCCTCTTTTCATATCCCCGGCGGAATGAAGATGGAGGGTATCACAACGGAATAAACGAATATGCACCGGAATTTCTTCCTGCGGCCCCGGGAGACCACTTATGTGGTTGTGGAGGGAATGTAACTGGGACTGCCCGGATCGGACACATCAATGGTCCCTACAGGGAGTTTTCTCTCCCTGATCTGTTCCAGAACCAGTGTCAGGCTGCGGAGCTTGGCGTGCATCCGCTTGGCACTGCCCATACGCACGGAGAAGCCCTCATCCGTACCCAGGTAGATGTTTGCCGTATCCGTCAGATAGATTTCACGGACCAGGCCGGAGAGATTCATGGTCTTAAGCTCCAGGGCAAACTGTTTGTAGATGGACATCTGTTCTTCATTGTTCAGAATGATCTTCTGCCCGACACTGCAGTGGCGTATATCAAGACCCTTGACCTGCGGATAGTCGGGCATAACCGTTTCCTGGGCTGATTCCTCATAGCTTCTGAGCACCATGCCGCTGGGATCCAGAATATAGATCACGCCGAAGTGACGGATGAACATCACTTTTTCCCGTTCCCGGACATGAATGGTCACCTGATGCGGGTTGTCCCGCTCAATGGCCTCAAACTTGACTGCGTAGAGCTGATTGATCCTGTCCTCTGCCAGTTTCTCATTGATGAGCAGGGTGTTGTCACCCCGTTTTATGCCCGATGCCCTGATGATTTTGTTTTCACTGAAGGACCCGTTCCCCTCCACACGGATATCCTGAATATTCAGAATGCCGTAGCGGACAAACAGCAACAGTGCCACAGCGGCTGCAATCAGGGCAAGACAGGACAGAATCTGCTTTCCGTTTGTGCGTATCCACTTGTTTTCTTTTCTGAGCTTCTCTGCGGTGTCATGGTTTGCCGCGTGCTCAGAGCCTTCCCAGAACAGGCCCACATGCTGTACAAGCGCGTCCGATCGTATGCTGGCCATGCTGGGATCCACAGCCCCGTCAGCCAGAGGTGCATGTATGAACCTGTCCACGGCCGCAACGCATTCCGGAAAGTAACCCGGATCGTTGCCGTCGTCCACGCCGCGGACATGTTCAGCGATGGTATCCTGCATATGAAATCCGCCCGCCTGCCAGTCAAATGCCGGCAGTTTTGAACAGTCAGTTCCATCGGCTGTCAGCCACATGCCCGCAGCCTGTTTCACCAGTGCCATCGCTTCACACCTCTTTGCATGCAGGATGCATCATCCTGTCAGAAATTTACGTTTTTCTCTCAGGTCCTCGCGGGCAGATCTGCCACAATCTTCTTGAACACACGCCCGCGCTGTTCGTAATCGGTAAACATATCAAAGGAGGCGCACGCAGGAGACAGCAGGACATTCCATCCCTCAAGGGCAGCATCCCTGGACTTGTTCACTGCGTCCTCCATGCCGCTTGCATGTATGATTTCAGCAAACCCGGCATCCTTCAGTGCCTTTTCAATCTGCGGCCCCGTAACACCCATGACAACTGCACGGCGGATCAGCGGATGCTCCATGATGCAGGAAGCCAGAGGCGCAAAATCCGCATGCTTGTCAGAGCCTCCCAGGATCATAACCGTAGGCCTGTCCATGGTTTTCACGGCGCAGATTGTGGAATCCACATTGGTTCCCTTGGAATCGTTGTAATACCGGATCCCGTCAAGCTCCCTGGTAAATTCGATCCTGTGCTCAACGCCCTTAAAGGTTCTCAGCGTTTCCGCAATGCTTTCAGGGGACAGGCCTGAAACCATGGCAAGGCACACAGCCGCCATGGCATTTTCCAGATTATGGGGACCCGGAATATAGATTTCTGCTGCAGGAATGATGCTGTATTCCTTCCCATCCAGGCGGAACATAACCACTCCGTCCCTGACAAATGCGCCTTCCGGCACTTCCCTGGTCCTTGAGAAGAACAGAATATGGGATTTGAGCTGATTCCACAGGCCGTTCACACCCGGATCGTCCAGATTGAACACAGCATAATCCTTTTCATCCTGTTTTTCAAACATCCGCATCTTGAGCCTGGTGTATTCCGCCATGGTACCGTGCCGGTTCAGGTGATCTTCCGTGATATTCAGAAGTGCAGCCGCCCTGGGATGGAAGCCGTCCACGGTTTCCATCTGGAAGGAGGAGCATTCACAGACAAATACGTCCCTTTCCCCTGCATCCTTTACGGCCAGGGAATAGGGATAGCCGATATTGCCCACGGCATGGGCGGGGCGGCCGGCATCCAGGAACATCTGGGTCAGCAGCGTCACGGTGGTGGTTTTGCCGTTGGTACCCGTTACCGCCAGCAGTTCTCCCGCCATCAGTTCATATGCCAGTTCGATTTCCGCAATCACACGGATGCCCTGTTTTCTGGCTTCCGCCACAAAGGGGACCGTATCGGGGATTCCCGGGGAAAGGATCAGGACTTCCTGACCCGCCAGGCACTCAAGAGCCGGCGTACCGAAACGCCTTATCACCGGTAGATTTTGAAGGGGAGCAAGGGCATCCCCCAGCTCCTCCTCTGTTTTGCTGTCATTGACAGTCACCACGGCGCCTATGCTGCACAGGAGTTCGGCTGCACCGACTCCGCTCCTGGCCATACCCACAACCAGCACGTGCCGGCTGCGAAACTGTGTGTCTTTCAATTGTCTTCTCCTCTTTACATATCCGCAGGCTTTACAGTCCCAGCCTTGCAAAAACACTCAGCACGCCTGCGATGGACAGAATCCCCGTAATGCTGCCGTACATGCATACAATCTGTGTCTCCGAATATCCGCTCAGTTCGAAATGATGGTGGATCGGGGACATTTTGAAGATCCGTTTTCCATGGGTCAGTTTAAAGTAGGTCCGCTGTATGATCACGCTGAGAGAAGACATGACCGGACAGAAGGAAAACAGCAGAAGAAGGATCGGCTGTCTGAGCAGCAGGGCTGCCCCTATGCTGGCACCGCCGATGAACATGGAGCCTGTATCGCCCATGAAAACCCTGGCAGGATACCGGTTAAAGCGCAGAAAGCCCATGGCAGCCCCGGAAAGAGCCAGACAGAAAACCGCTACGCAGGCGTAATTTCCCTGCATTTCAGGGAAAATCAGGCTCATGAAAACCGCCAGAGCCGCCCACCCCGGGAAAGACGCTGCCGTCACCGTGGACAGCAGTCCGTCAAGACCGTCCTGCAGGTTGGCAGAATTGACGATAAAGATGATCAGCAGGGTCATCAGGGGAATATAAAAGATACCCAGATCAAAGGACAGCGTCGTAAAGGGAATCAGGATCTCGCTGCCCACTGCAGGGGAAAAGTAGCAGTACAGGGAAAAGAGCAGGCCCACAACCACCTGTCCTGCCACCTTCTGACCGGGGGTGAGACCTTCATGGCGTTTTTTGACGGCTTTGATATAGTCATCTGCAAAACCGACTGCCATGGAAAGAAGGGCTGCCAGCACCAGGGCAGGCATGAAGTCCCATATGCCGCCGAAATACAGCGGATGGAACGCCAGAGAGCAGACGAGAACAGCGGCGGCCATCATCAGGCCGCCCATCACAGGTGTCCCCTGTTTGCTCATATGCGCCTTCGGACCCAGCTCATAGATGGTCTGGCCGAAATGCATCTTCTGAAGATACGGGATAAACTTCGGGCCCATGAGAAGAACTATCAGCAGACCCACAATGGCGGATAACAGCATCCGAATCATAATGTATCGCTCTTTCCTGTTTTCATTTCCTGCAGAAGATCCTGGACAACCTGTTTCTCGTCGAAGGGACGCTTTACGCCCATGATTTCCTGGTACGTCTCATGTCCCTTGCCGGCCAGAACGATAATGTCCCCTTCTTCTGCATGTGTCAGTGCATATCGGATTGCTTCACGTCTGTCTTCAATCACCACATAGGGCTTGCCTGTGGGTTTGATGCCTTCTTCAATGGACTGCAGGATCTGCATGGGATCCTCTGAACGCGGGTTGTCGCTGGTCAGAATGCACAGATCTGCAAGCTGTCCGCCGATCTTGCCCATGATGGGGCGTTTCTGATGGTCTCTGTCGCCGCCGCAGCCAAACAGGGCGATAACCCGTCCCCGTGTGAACTGCCGTACGGTCTTAAGAATGTTCTTCAGTGCATCCGGTGAGTGTGAATAGTCCAGAATCACCTTGTACGGCGTTCCGGTCTGCAGCATTTCCAGTCTTCCGGGAACTGACTTGATGTTCTCAAGTCCTTCCTTGATGCAGGCGTCATCAATACCCAGGATCATGGCGCAGCTGGCTGCCGCCAAAGCGTTATAAAGGTTGAATGTTCCGGTCATGGCCAGGTGAAGGCCGGAGATGGTTTCGGACTTGCCGTGCAGGCACATGTCAAGCTTGATCCCGTCTTCTGCAACTTCGATGTCCCTGGCATACAGATCCGCATTGGCTGAAATGCCGTAGGTGAGCACAGGCACCTTCACGTCCGGAAGAATCCTGTGGGCTTCGTCCGCATCCGCGTTGATGGCCACAGCCCTGCATTGTCCGTTGACAATGAAGGACTTTTTGGTCTCAAAGTACCGCTCCATGGTCACGAAATAATCCAGATGGTCCTGGCTGAGGTTGGTAAAGCAGCCCACATCGAAGTACATGCCGTCCAGTCTGCGCATGTCAATGGCGTGGGCGGATACCTCCATGGCAACCAGCTGTACGCCCTCGTCCACCATCATACTGAGTGTCTTCTGCAGTTCCACAGGGTCCGGTGTTGTCAGGTGGCTGACAATTTTTTTGTTCCCGATCAGTGTACCTGTGGTGCCGATCAGGCCGGCCTTGTATCCTGCAGCCTCCGCTATGGATTTAACCATGTAGCTGGTGGTTGTCTTGCCCTTTGTGCCGGTAATGGCGCACATGATCATTTTCCGGGAGGGATTGCCGTAAAACTCGGAACACACCCTGGCGGAAGTGGCCCTGGCATCAGATACCCGCACCTGAGGCACATCCAGCGGCAGAAATCGTTCCACCACCAGTGCGCAGCATCCATTTGCCAGGGCATCCCCTGCAAAACTGTGTCCGTCAAAATGCTCGCCGGGGATACAGAAGAAAATTCCGTTTGTACATTTCTCCCGGCTGTTGGAAACCACCGCTCCGATGTCGGTATCCAGGTCTCCCCGGGTTTCCAAAACATAGGGAATATCCCTGATCAGTTCTCTGAGACGCATAAGAATCCCCTGTCTAATTATTTATCATCGGGTTATTTCAGGGCATCAAACAGATAATCCGGCGGTGACAGGTTGGCATCCCCCGGCACTTCGATCTTGATGGTCTTTTCTCCGGTATCTGCCACCAGTCCAATCATGGCAGCTTCATATTCAAGGACGAAGCTTTCCTCTTTGGCCTTAATATCATTTTCTATGGACACACACTCAGCCGTTGTGTTTCTGATCTGCATGTCCATGGCCCTGTTCTGCCGGTTCGCCCGGATGATCTCAAATCTTGAGGGCAGGAAGCAGATCAGGAACAGAAGCAGTGCAGCGAGAAGAATCCCGTATACCAGGTCCTCACGGATACCGTCACGGTTCACCAGATCCTTTGTTCTTGTCTCCGCCTCGCTCCTGCGCCTGTTGAGCGTATCCACGCGGGTGGTGCGTGCGCGCTCTGTCTGCTGCGCGTGCCTGTCTGTCCCGATACCCGGAGCTGCCACAAAGGAGCGAGCCTGTTCACCCCGGTATCTGTCGCCGTAACGGTTCATCTGGCTGTCCAGGCGGCCCCGCAGTTCTTCCCGGACGTAAAACCTGCGTCCGGTGCCTTTGCTTACTCTCTGCACTGTCTCACCTTCTTGCTATATACCTTCGTCTGCTTTTTCATCCCGTCAGGGATTCAGACCCGCATTGCGGGCTTCCGCCTCTGCCATGACTTTGAGTATATCAGGCAGGCTTGTTCTGAAATCAACCCTGGCCTTCTGTGCAAAGGTTGCGGCAACCACACGGACATGGTCATTGGCACCGGTGATTTCCACATCCTTCTCCCCGTGGAGCAGCTCATCCCGGACGCGCTGGGGCAGCAGAATCCTGCCCTGTGCGTCACATTCCTGGCCCCGGAAGGAAAGGGCATCAAACTGGTCCAGGAACATGTTCACCAGCGGATTAAAAGAACCAAGCTTCGCAAAGCTGTCCCTTACCCTGGCCCATGCCAGATTGGGATAGAGTGCGACATGGCTGAAATCCTTGGATGGAGCTATGTAAAAAGTGGGGCCCAGTGTTTCCCGGAAGGGCTGCGGGATAACGAGTCTTCCCTTGTTATCCAGTGTATGTATATATGTCCCAACAAAACTCGTTTCGTACTTCTTGAGATGCTCTTCTTCCGGAGTATATTCAAAACCTGGAACTACAGGGGTATCCTCATTTGAAGAGGCGCGGTCATTGCGACTCTGCTCTTCCATTTGATACCACCCGCCTCCACTTTAGTATCACAAAATAGGGATTCGCCCCCATTCTACACCACCAATCCAAAATCTGTAAAGTAGACGATTTTGTACAAAGGAAAAGCGCTGAGCACACATTCAACTGTGTACCGCGCTTCAGCCCATGATTTTCAGCTGTACATTCAAAAAACCGTCCGGTCAGACGGAAAAAAGGAAGGCTTCTCCGCCTTAGGGAGAAGCCTTCCTCTGATCTGTTTTTGTCTGTCCCAAAGCAGCAGGGCATGCCGTTTCCGGCCAGTCCGGATGCGCTTTGGAGAAAAAGTGTCATAAAGTGGGGGTGCGTGTGGGGGAAAGTGGAGCGGCGATTTTGTCTGATATTGTCCTTTTAACCGTCCATTTCCTCCGGATTCTGTCCGCAGAAGGACAGATCCTCCGGGTAGATCTCACGGAGACGGAAGTCGAGACTGTCGCAGCTGACAAGGCGGTAATGAATGCCCCGGTGGAATCCCTCAAACCGGGACTGAATGCCCCGTCCGTGCAGGTGCCCGTATACCACCATGGAAACAGGGTACTTTTCCAGCACCTCCGTAAACCCGGTGTCCGGAACGGCACGGTACAGGGGTGGATAATGCATCATGACCAGAACCGGCCGCCCCTTCGCCAGATCCACTGCCTGCTTCAGGGACAGTTCCAGCCGTATGCACTCGCGCCTGTAAATCTTTTCATCCTGCTCTGACATGCCCTCCCCGCAGCCGGGCAGGAGCCAGCCCCGGGTGCCGCACACCACAAGGCTGCCCAGGTCCAGTGCGTCGTTCTGTATCACCCGCATGTTTTCTGGAAGCAGTTCCCTGATCCTTGTTACGGATGACCACCAGTAGTCATGGTTGCCCCGCAGCAGCACCTTTTTCCCCGGGAGCTCCCCGATGCTCCTGAGATCGGGCAGAGCGTCCTCCAGATACATGGCCCAGGAGATATCCCCCGGAATCAGGACCACATCCTCTTCCGCAACACGCTCTTTCCAGTCTGTGAAGATTTTCTCCACATGACCTTCCCAGTTATCTCCGAACACATCCATCGGCTTGTCATCCCCGCCGGGCATGTGCAGATCCGCGATGGCAAATAGACGCATACTGTTCTTCCCGTTCTCCCTTCTTTCCCGTGTTTCCATATCTTACGGGCACCGGCACAGGGCAGCCATAAACCTGCCCGGGATCTCCATACCCGGCAGACACCCATACAGAAGAAACGGGAACCTGCATATCAGCAAACCGGTCCGCGGAAGCGTCTGTCAGATCTCGTCTCCCTCTTCATCTTCATCGTCCAGCCTTTCCTCGTCCTCCCGGACGCTTTCAAGGCTCAGGGCATTGTCGATGTCCCCATAATCGTTCTGGTCCTCAATGGGCATGATTTCGTCCATGTTGGCCACAGAATCAATATCCGTGACGCGGCCGGTTCCCTCTTCGCCATCGTCCACGCTTCCGGACATGGATTTCCGGTTATTTTCCAGTTCCCTCAGGCATGTGGCGCAGACATCCCGGCCCGGCAGAACAGGGTTCTCATTGCAGATGGAGCACAGCTCAATTTCATCCTTCGGCGACATGCCACGTATCTCCTGCATACATACAGGACAGTATTTATCCTTGTCCTTCATGTAATTCAGTTCGCAGCGCGGGCAAAGTACAAATCCCATTTGGATGACCTCCAGTATCTAAGTCGGAAACTTGACCACAGAGTTGCAAAATCCAAAAAGACCGGCCTCATCCCGGTGTTCTCTGATATACTTCGATCCCCCTGTGATGCGGTGCCCATTATACACACGCTATGTTCCCTGTCAAGCAGTTGTTTTACACCGTTTGTATCCCCTCTGTCCTTCTTTTCCGGGGCGGTGCACCTGATGCCTGCTTTCCCTTTACATTCTTCACCTGTATGCCGTGCATACCTCCTGCAGCGTCCCCTTCACGATGGCACATTCCGTTTTCCCTGTTTCCCTGTTTCTTCATTATTATATACCGTACTCCGTCACCAGCCGCGATGACTCAGCTGGCAGTTTCTGCCCCGCGCCTCTCCCGGAAGGTCCGGGTCATGCTTCCGGAATGCCGCACACGCACAGAAAAAAAGAAAGCACAGAAAAAACCCGACTCTGCCTGCCATCTGCCAGAGGCCCGGATAAAATTCTTTGCCCTCCCCCTTTTCCGCGCCATGAAAATCCGATATAATGTAATTGCTAATCCAGAATGGAGGGGATCGATCCGCGTGGCAAAGGAACGTATCGGCATTCTCTGTGGTTCCTTCAATCCCGTTCATCTCGGGCACATCCAGCTGGCTGTACAGGCCCTGAAAAGTGCCAGTCTTGACCGTGTACTGCTGATTCCGGACGGCATTTCACCTCACAGGGATGATCTGGCTCCCGCCGAAGACCGGTGGCGCCTTCTCTGTGTCGCTGCCTGCCAGGAAAAAGAGGTTATCCCCTGCAGGATGGAAATCGACCGGAATGAAACCGTTTCTGCCTCGCAGACCCTGAAAGACTTAAAAAAAGCATATCCGAAAGCCGAGTTTTTCTATATTCTCGGTGCAGATGCCGTCATGCGCCTCTCCCACTGGCCGGACCTGGATGCACTGGTACGCAGGTGTACCTTTCTGGTTGCCCCGCGGGTAATGCAGGGACAGTCCGGTGTGGGGCTTAATTCCAGGGCCCTGGTGGAAGAAAAGAAGCGTCTTGCGGCACTAGGTGCCCGGTTCCAGAATCTGGACATGCCGCTTATGGATGTCTCTGCCACCCAGATTAGGGATGCCCTTCGGGAAGAGAGGGATACGCCGCTGTTTTCCGCTCCCCTGCGGGAATACTGCAGTGCCATGGGGCTCTACGGCATGCCCCTGCGGCTTCCCCAGGCCAGGCAGTGGATCCCAAAGCTCTTTGACGCACTTTCCGTCAAGCGTTTTTCCCACACGCTGGCCGTGGCCTTCACCGCCAGGAACCTGGCGAAGAACCACCGCGTGGATCCATACAAGGCTGAGTGTGCAGGTCTTCTGCATGACTGTGCCAAGTGCATGCCCCTTTCGGAAATGCAGAAGATCTGCATGGCCCATGACCTGACCATGGATGCCCTGGCCCTGTCCAGCGGCAACCTGCTGCATTCCATTGTCGGCAGCTACCTGGCAGCTTCCGAATACGGCATACAGGACCCTGACATACTCCGTGCCATTTCCTGTCATACAACCGGCAAGGTAGGCATGACCAAGCTGGATATGGTGGTTTTTCTGGCCGACAAGATCGAGCCTACCCGTGCCGCCTATCCGACGCTGAACAAAGTCCGTATGCTCTCTCCCCTCTCCCTGGAAAGGGCCCTGCTGCTTTCCCTGGAAGGGACAGAAGCCCATGTGCGGGACGGAAAGAACACCCTGCATCCCATGACGCTGCAGACCATTTCCTGGCTCAGAACCCTTCCGGAGACCCGCGGCATGCCGGCCTTTTCGGAAACGGAGACCTGAGCATATCCCGCCCGATTTCTTAAAAAAGATCCATTATTTAGAATACGCAGCAAAACAGACCATCTTATAACCCTTGAACCATCAAACAACAAAAGGAGGTTTCCCGAATGACTGACATGGAGCTGACACTGGAAATTGCCCGTGTTCTGGACGACAAGCGCGCACTGGATATCGTTGCATATGATGTGCGGAATCTGACCGTCATCTGCGACTATATGGTCATCGCCAGCGGACGCAACGCCAACAACGTGCACGCCATGGTAGATGCCGTAGACGACCGCATGGCAGAGCTCGGACTGGAGCTGAGGCGGAAGGAAGGTGCCGCAGAGGCACGCTGGGTCGTAATGGACTACGGCAGGATTCTTGTTCATCTCTTCAGCCAGGAAGAGCGCCGCTATTATCATCTCGAACGCCTCTGGGATGACGGGACCAACCGTCTGGACCTCTCCTTCCTTACCCCTGCAGAAAACTGACTGACTTGACTCCGGGGCCGGACAGGGCTCTCCCTGTCCGGCCCCGTCATTTTGTTTTCTTTTGTGACATAAACCTTTCCTGTTTGCATTTTACCCCGATGTGCGCTAGAATGTGCAGGATTTTATTAAGGAAAGAAGTGATACGTGTGCGTCGACTGATCTCTCTTGTCTGTACCTGCGTGCTCTGTCTCTGTCTTCTCGCAGATGCACAGGCCGTTTCCTATTCAGACCGTGGACGCTACTATCTTTATATTACCACCGCGGATACGGAAACCTATTCCATGAACACACAGACCAATGATGATGGAACCACCATCAACATCTATACAGCCATCGGCAGTCTGCCCGCCGGTACCCCCATCAGCGCCGGTGAAGTGCTGGATGAAACGTACCAGAAAATTGTGTACATGGATCAGAGTTCCTCAACGCACACCGTGATCATCCGCAAGGACGTCATCAAGGGGAACTATGTCACCCTGGACTTTGGCGGAAGCATCGGCAAGGTCCGCATTCCAAGGCCGGCTGCAGCCAATGCAGGGTTCATCAAGGATTATCTGAACTACCGCGGTTTTTCTGTCTCAGACAGTCAGATCAACGCCGCCCTGGGCATTCTGGAAAGCGAAACCACCCAGGCCCCTGTCTCAGAGGATCTGGCAGATGAGATGAACGACACCTTCCCGGATACTGAAAACACGGATGCACAGGCAGCTGATACCGAGAACGCCGGGACTTCTGAAACAGACAGCAGCGATGCCCAGAACCAGGCTCCCGCCAGCACCCCCGCGCCTGAAACCTCCAGCAAGTCCAGCACGACAAAGAAGTCTTCTTCCAAAGCCACACCCACGCCCACCCCGGTTCCCAGGGATACCGTCACGCCGGACGGTCTGCTGTATTACATGGATGACAGCGGCCATATGTTCCAGGCCGAACTGAAGAATCTGGGGGTTGCCCGGTCTCTGGTTACCATCAGCGGTCACGAGGTAACCGTGGATACCCGGAACCTGACCTGGGGCACCAATGCCGGAGAGAATGAACGTCTTGCCGTCGTCAACGCTCCCAAGGCGGGCAGTGCATCCCTGCGCAAGACCAGCAAGAAGAGCAGCGCCGTGCTGAAAAAGATCACCACGGGAACCGTCATGCGGGTGTTTGACATCGGCGAAACCATGACCGGTGTCTATGTCAACGGCCTGACCGGCTACATGCTCAACAGCAGCATCACCCTGATGGGAACCCCCGACTCCGTCACCACCGGCCGGCTCTCCTACAAAGGTTCCTTCACCAATACGCACCGCATCAATTTCTACTCCCAGGCCCGGGAATCCAGCAAAAAGATCAAAGGTGTCCATGCCGGGGATGAGGTTGTCATCTTCAGTGACACAGGCACCTGGACGGAGCTGGATCTTGACGGATTCCACGGCTATATCCTCTCCAAATTCGTCACGCCGGATGAAGAGACTGCGCCCCTGAGCGACCTGTCCTTCCTGACGGGTTCCGTCAGCTCCGCAGATACCGGAGAAGTCAGCTGGGAAGAGGAAACCGCTGAAGAATCACGCTCCGATACGGAAGATACCGGTTATTCCGAAGATACCGAAGATGATGAAGACAGCGGCACCGTATCGGTTCCCGTAACCGACAGCACATCTTCCTTCACCCCGGACAAGTCCCAGAAGGATTCCAACGGATACAGCATGTTCCGGGATCCGTACAACTGATCCTGCCTAAGCAAAAGAGCAGAACGGCCGTTCTGCTCTTTTTTGTGTCGCTGTGTATGCCCCTTATGCTTTAAGATCCATGGTGATCTCCTTCTCAAGCTGACAGGTCCTGTCATATATGCTGACGGAGATGGGCTCGCCGCTTTTCAGTGTCAGCGTAAGTTTCCCGTCCCGGACCTTCAGATGAATAACCCGATTCCTGTAGGTGAAGGCGAAGGCATAGCCTTTCCAGCACGAGGGAAGGAAGGGACGGAAGGAAAGAGTGCCAATGGTCCGCATGCCGGCAAAACCCTTTGTAATGGCAAGCCAGCTTCCGGACATACTGGTGATATGCAGTCCGTCGTCCGTATCGTGATTGATATTGTCCAGGTCAAGCCTGGCGGTGCGCCGGTACATTTCCACCGCCTTGTCCCTGTATCCCAGCCTGGCTGCAAGAATGGCATGGACACAGGGAGAGAGGGACGATTCATGAACCGTCATGGGTTCGTAGAAGTCAAAATTCCGCCGGATCTCTTCCAGGCTGTAGAGGTGTTCCAGGAAATAGAGGCCCTGCAGCACATCCGCCTGTTTGATATAGCAGCTGCGTAGAATCCTGTCCCAGCTCCAGTGCTGGTTGATGGGCCTGTCCTCCGGGGCTATGGCGGAGGCGGGCTGCAGATCCTTGTCCAGAAATGTGTCATGCTGGACAAAAATGCCCAGTTCCTCATCCTTTGGCTCATACATGCCCTCTGCCACTGCCCGCATTTTCGCCTTTTCGTTTTCTGTTATGCCCAGTTCCCTCTCCCGGTCCGCTCCGGCAAGGGCCAGGCTTTCCAGGAAATACGATATGGACCAGGCCGCTATGCGGTTGGTGTACCAGTTGTTGTTGACATTGTTTTCATACTCGTTGGGGCCGGTTACGCCATGGATCATGTATTTCCCGGCGCGCTTTGAAAAATGTGCCCTGTCCGCATAAAAGGCCGCAATCCCGTACAGCACGTCCAGGCCTTCCCCGGTGCGGTAGGTCTCATCCCCGCTGTACTGGGTATAATCAAAGACAGCGTGGGCCACGGCTCCGTTGCGGTGGATCTCCTCAAAGGTGATCTCCCATTCGTTGTGGCACTCCCGTCCGGTGAAGGTGACCATGGGGAACAGGGCACCCTTCAGGCCCTTGGCCCGGGCATTTTCATATGCTTCCTTCAGCTGCCTGCGGCGGTAGATCAGAAGCTGTCTGGCCACGTTTTCCCCTGCAACGGACATGTATACCGGAAGACAGTATGCTTCCGTATCCCAGTATGTGGCGCCGCCGTACTTTTCCCCGGTAAATCCTTTCGGGCCGATGTTCAGCCTTGCATCCTCCCCGGAATAGGTGCTGAGCAGCTGGAAGAGATTGAAACGGATCCCCTGCTGTGCTTCGTCATCCCCTTCAATGGTCACGTCCATGGTTTCCCATCTCTGTTCCCATGCGTTTACCTGTTCCCTGAGCAGTTCCTCAAAGCCTGTCCGGGCAGCTTCCTGCGCAATGGCATCTGCGCGCTTTTCCAGTTCCTCCTCCTGCACATCCCGGCTGGTCACAAGGCCCACATACTTATACACGCACACGCCGCCTGAGGGGCTGTGCGCGGTCACTCTGTTCATGCAGAAGCCGGGTTCTGACGCATGCCCGTCCCGCGCGCCGCCCTCCGGGCAGATCACCTGGGATGCCGCCACGGCAAACCTTGGCGTTCCGAAGGGGTTTTCCTTTGTCTTCACCAGGATGCCGCCTCCTGCATCGTCTGCCCAGCCGTTCAGCTGGTCCCAGAAGCGCTCATCATAGTTGGCATCCAGATTGCGCACATCCCCTGTAAGGCAGCTTTCCAGCTCCACGGTGCACGGGAAAGACGGCGTCACGCAATACCGCATGGCCATGACTTCCCGGCGCCTGACGGAGACAAAACGGCATGACTCTATGAGCACCCGGCCTCCATCCGGCATCTCAACCATGGTGCTTCTTCTGTACACACCCTGCTTCATATCCACTTCCCGGTGGAAGGAAAGCACGCGGTTTTGGGCGATATCCAGTTTCTCACCGTTGATTTTTACCCGGACCCCCATCAGGTTCGGGGCATTGATCATTTTTCCGAAATAGGGCGGATAGCCATTTTTCCACCATCCCACCCTGGTCTTGTCCGGAAACCAGACACCCCCGAGATAGGTCCCCTGATGCGTCTGTCCGCTATAGTCCTCTTCGAAATTTCCACGCATGCCCATATAGCCGTTGCTGATGCTGGTCAGGCTTTCCATGAACCGGTTCTCCTCCGGATTCCATGTATCCTGAACCACTTTCCAGGGATTGCATGAAGTTATCACGGTACCACCTCCTGCTGTATTCAGTAGTGTACCATGTCCATCCCCTCCCCGCAAATCCGTGCATTCTTCCCGGCCGTCTGCATCTTTTCTTGACAGTCCTTTTTTCCGTTCATATAATCCTGCCGTGCTCCGCACTATTCCAATATGAGAAAGGGCTGCATATATGAGCCGTCTCGATGAAATCTTTGCAAGCAATGTGTTTAATGATTCTGTCATGCAGCAGAGGCTGCCTAAAGATACGTACCGGCGCCTGAAGAAAACCATCGACGAAGGCAAACAGCTGGACCTGCAGATTGCCAATGTGGTGGCCCACGCCATGAAGGAATGGGCCATTGACAAGGGGGTTACCCATTATACCCACTGGTTCCAGCCTCTGACCGGAATCACGGCGGAAAAGCATGATGCCTTTATCACCCCCACGGGAAACGGACAGATGATTCAGTCTTTCTCGGGTACCGAACTGGTACGCGGTGAACCGGATGCTTCTTCTTTTCCCTCCGGCGGTCTGCGCTCCACCTTTGAGGCCCGGGGATATACCGCCTGGGACCCCACCAGCTATGCCTTTATCAAGGATGGTGTACTCTGCATTCCCACAGCTTTCTGTTCCTACGGCGGCGAGGCCCTGGACCAGAAAACCCCGCTGCTCAGGTCCATGGAAGCCCTCTCCACCCAGGCGGTGCGGGTGCTGAAGCTCTTTGGCCGAGATGCCACCCGGGTTCTGCCCACCGTAGGTCCGGAGCAGGAATACTTCCTCATTGACCGTGCGCTTTACGAGCAGCGCAAGGACCTGATCTTTACCGGCCGCACCCTGTTTGGTGCCAAGCCTCCCAAGGGTCAGGAACTGGATGACCACTATTTCGGCACCATCCGGCCCCGGGTTCAGGACTTCATGCGGGAACTCAATGAAGAGCTGTGGAAGCTGGGCATCTATGCCAAGACGGAACACAACGAATGCGCCCCGGGCCAGCATGAGATGGCCCCTGTGTTCACCGTCAGCAACATCTCCTGCGACCACAACCAGCTGACCATGGAATACATGAAGCGCGTGGCAGAAAGGCACGGTCTGGTGTGTCTGCTGGCTGAAAAGCCCTTTGCAGGCGTCAACGGCTCGGGCAAGCACAACAACTGGTCCATGGTCACCAATACCGGCTACAACCTGCTCAACCCCGGCAATTCCCCGTATGACAGCGCCCAGTTCCTTCTGTTCCTGGTGGCCGTCATCCGGGCTGTGGACTGTTACCAGGATCTGCTTCGCATTTCTGTTTCATCCGCCGGCAACGACCACCGTCTGGGCGCCAATGAGGCACCTCCTGCCATCATCTCCATCTTCCTGGGGGATGAGCTGACGGAGATTCTCTCCTCCCTGGAAACCGGTGAAGCCTACAAAGGCCACGGGGTGCAGGAACTGGCCGTGGGTGTCCACGTACTGCCCCACTTCCCAAGGGACAACACGGACCGCAACCGCACATCCCCCTTTGCCTTTACCGGCAACAAGTTTGAATTCCGCTCCCTGGGTTCTTCCGCCTCCATTTCCGAATGCAATGTCATGATCAATACGGCCGTGGCGGAATCCCTCCGGCTCTACGCGGATGAACTTGAAAAGGCCGAGGATTTCCAGACTTCCCTGCACGACCTGATTGTGCGGGAAATCAAGGCGCACAAGCGCATCATCTTCAACGGCAACGGCTATGCCGGCAGCTGGGTGGAGGAAGCCCGTTCCCGGGGCCTGCTGAACCTGTCTTCCACCCCGGACGCCCTGCCCCATCTGCTGGACGAAAAGAACCTTGAGCTGTTCAGGCAGCACGGGATCTTTACGGAAACCGAAGTCCGTTCCCGCTACGAAATCGCCCTGGAGACCTACAACAAGGCCATCCTGATTGAGGCAGAAACCATGCTGGCCATGGCCAAGCGGGAAATCCTGCCGGCCGTCCTGCATTTTACCGGGGAAGTGGCCCGCACAGCCGCAGCTGTCAAGCAGTACTCTCCCGCCCTGAATACCATTCCCGAAGAAAAGCTGCTGCTCTCCCTCACCGAACACACCCAGGCCCTGTCAGATGCCATTGAGCACCTGGAAAATATCCTCCAGGATCAGGGGAAATCGGATGACTTCCTGACCAGGGCACGCTATCTGCATGACGTGATCCTGCCCGCCATGAACAGAATCCGGCAGATCAGCGATGAACTTGAAACCATGGTGGACAAGAAGGACTGGCCCTTCCCCACCTATGCGGAGCTCCTCTTTACGGTCTGAGAAAACCAGAGGCGAAGCTTAAAGCAAAACGGTCCAAAGGGCCGTTTTTGTTTTCTTTGTGTGTTTCTTGGCCGGTGTGAATTGACACCATCTTTCCCATTGTATACACTCTCTCCTGTCACAGATTGTGCACATGACATATTTGTTTCTTTCAGGAGGGCATTATGAAGAAGATTCTTGCGCTGATTCTGGCTGTCTGTCTCACCATCGGCTGTGCTTCTACCGTGCTGGCTGAAGAAAAGACATATACCGTCGGTATTCTCCAGCTGATCCAGCATGTTGCGCTGGATGCAGCAACCCAGGGCTTCAGGGACGCACTTACCGAAAAGCTGGGCGACCGTGTGGTCTTTGATGAAAAGAATGCTTCCGGCGATTCCGCCACCTGCAGCATTCTGGCCACCGACTTCGTCGCCGCCGGTGTTGACCTGATCATGGCCAACGCCACCCCCGCTCTGCAGGCCTGCCAGGCTGCCACCGTCGATATCCCGATCCTCGGCACTTCCGTTACGGACTATGCCACAGCGCTTGATATTGACAACTTTGCCGGCACCACAGGCATGAACGTATCCGGCACCAGCGACCTTGCTCCCATGCAGGGCCAGGCTGACATGCTCCATGAGCTCTTCCCGGATGCCAAGGTTGTGGGTATGCTTTACTGCTCCGCAGAACCCAACTCCGTGTATCAGATCAACCTGATCACCGAAATGCTCACCGGCTTTGGCTATGAGTGCCGCAACTTCCCCTTCGCTGATTCCAATGATATTGCCAGCGTGACCCAGGTGGCCTGCGACGAATGCGACGTGCTCTACATCCCCACGGACAACACGGCTGCTTCCTACACAGAAACCATCGCCAACGTAACCATTCCCGCCGGCAAGCCCGTTGTGGCCGGTGAAGAAGGCATCTGCTCCGGATGCGGTGTTGCCACCCTGTCCATCTCCTACTATGACCTGGGCTATGCCACCGGTCTGATGGCCTATGAAGTACTGGAAAATGGCGTGGATATCAGCACCATGCCCGTGCAGACTGCCCCCAATGCCGTAAAAGAATACAATGCCGAAATGTGCGCTACCCTGGGCATCACGGTTCCGGACGACTATGTCGCCATTCAGTAACCGCAAATCCGTCTGAAAGCAAGTGGAGCCATAAGGATGCTTATGGCTCCCTTCTATGTATATCCGCTGCGCTGCCTGACCTGCGTCAGATACAGTCTTTCCCTTATTACAGCATGTGCTGGTAACCACTGTTTCCCGTTTTTTCGTTCTTCTTAATTACATCCCGAAAGAGGAGGATTGCTTTGGATCTTGTGAAACTGTTCAATGCCTTTCCGGGAGCCGTCTCCCAGGGGCTGGTGTGGGGGATCATGGCCATCGGCGTATATCTTACCTACCGCATTCTTGACGTTTCGGACCTTACCGTAGACGGATCCATGGCCACGGGCGGTGCGGTGGCCGCCATGATGATCACCGGCGGAGCAGATCCCTGGCTGGCCGTCCTGTGTGCCTTTCTCGTCGGTACGCTGGCAGGTCTTGTAACGGGACTCTTTCATACCACCATGGGCATTCCCGCTATCCTTTCGGGTATTCTGACCCAGCTGGCACTGTATTCTGTCAATCTGCGGATCATGGGCGGCAAAGCCAATACCGCTGTCAATGTCAGCAAATACAGTGTCCTGGTCACCTCAAGAAATGTCCGCCTGCTTTCTGCTGACAACCCCATCGTGCTCCTGATTGTCATCACCGCGGTGCTCATTGTCCTGCTGCATCTGTTCTTCAGCACGGAATACGGCTGCTCCCTGCGGGCCACCGGCGCCAACCAGAACATGGCCAGGGCCCAGGGCATCAACACAAAGTTCGGTACCGTGGTGGGCCTCATGCTGGCCAACGGTATCGTGGCTTTCTCCGGTGCCATGCTGACCCAGTACCAGGGCTTTGCGGATGTGCAGATGGCCAGAGGCGCCATCGTCATCGGCCTTGCGGCAGTCATCATCGGCGAGGTTGTGTTCGGCAAGATTTTCCATTCCTTCTGGGGCCGCCTGATCTGTGTTTCTCTGGGCGCCATCATCTACTATCTGGTCATGCAGATTGTGCTCTGGCTCGGACTGAACACCAATGACCTGAAGATGCTCACCGCTCTGGTGGTGGCTGTCTTCCTGGCCGTACCCTACTGGAAGAGCCAGATCAAGCCGAAAAAGCGAGGTGCGTGACATGCTGGACATCAATCACATTGCCAAGACCTTCAACCCGGGTACCATTACGGAAAAAATCGCCCTGCGGGACGTGGACCTGCATCTGGAGGAAGGGGACTTTGTCACCGTCATCGGCGGCAACGGTGCCGGCAAATCCACCATGCTCAATGCCATCTCCGGTGTTTTTTCCGTGGATGCCGGGAGCATCATCATCGACGGACATGATGTGACTTCCCTGCCCGAGCACAGGCGTGCCCTGTATCTGGGACGCGTGTTCCAGGATCCCATGACCGGTACGGCCGCCACCATGACCATCGAAGAAAATATGGCACTGGCACACCGCAGAGGTCAGAAGAGAAGCCCGTTTCGCTGGGGGATCTCCAGTTCGGAAAAGAAGCTGTACAGAGATGAACTTGCCCGTCTGGGTCTGGGTCTTGAGGACCGCATGAGTGCCAGGGTGGGTCTCCTCTCCGGCGGCCAGCGTCAGGCGCTGACGCTGCTCATGGCCACGCTGAAGAAGCCAAGGCTGCTTCTGCTGGACGAGCATACCGCCGCCCTGGACCCCAAGACAGCGGCCAAAGTGCTGCACCTGACCCGGGAGCTCATTGCCGACAACCATCTGACCGCCCTCATGGTCACCCACAATATGAAGGACGCCCTGCAGTATGGCAACCGCATTGTCATGATGCATGAGGGAAAGATCATTGTGGATGTGGACCGGCAGACCAAGACTTCCCTGCGGGTGGATGATCTGCTTCAGATGTTCGAACACACCTCCGGTGCTGCCCTTGACAACGACCGGATGCTCCTTGGCACATAATGCACTTGTTATTCCCGCAAAAAAGCACCAGGCATGTCTGTCATGCCTGGTGTTTTTTTACGTAAGATAGCTTTTCAGGGACGGAATGCGTTTCCCCTCCAGTGTGACATCTTCCCCTGCATGGAGCATGGAAAGCACAATGGCTTCCTCTGCTGCCTCCCCTGCTGCCCGGAATGCTGTATTCAGTTCTCCTTCCTCCAGGATCAGCTGGGAGCGGATGCGGCCGGACACAGGCGTTGGCCTGCTGGTGGTAAAGCCCACCATAACCTCCCCGCTGCCGTTGCCGATATAGGAGCCCAGCCTGGCCATGCCCACACTGCACCGCTTCACCACCCGGTGAAGCTGCCGGCTGCTGAGAGGCAGGTCTGTGGCCAGGATCAGAATGATGGAGCCCTGATCGTTCTCCTCCATCTCCTCAGGAAGTTCCGTCAGGCGGAGATCCCGGGATGCGCCGTAGTTTGACTGCACCAAGACCCCCAGGGTATAGGTCTTCCCATCGATCTTCATCACCCTGGAGGATGACCCGATACCCCCTTTGAGTCCGTAGCAGACTGTTCCCCGGCCGGCGCCCACAGCGCCCTGTTCAAAATCAATGCAGGCCCCCTCTATGGCCGAGAGCACCTCTGCCTCCCCCACTGCCCTTCTGGTGATCCGGTTAATGCCGCCGTCGTTGCATTCGCACACAACAGGGTTCACGCTCCTGAGGGGAACCCCTTCCGCTTCGCACCGCCGGATCATATACGTGACCATGGCGTCATGCACCAGGCCCACGTTCAGGGTATTGGTCAGGGCTATGGGTGTCTCCAGCGTGCCCAGTTCATCCACCTGCATGAGTCCGGCGGTCTTGCCAAAGCCGTTGAGTACAAAGGACGCGGCAGTCAGCTTATGCACAAAGGGATTTTCAGGGCACGGCATGACAACCGTCACGCCGGTATGGTTTTCACCCTGATTCACCGTGGTATGCCCCACCGTCACGCCTGCCACATCCGTGATCTTATTGCCGCTGCCGTGCTCCATCTCTCCGATTTTCAGTTTCATCCGTTTTCTCCTTATACGTGGAAGCGGAGCCGGGTCTCATCCACGCCCATTTCCCTGGCTTTCTCAAAGGCCTTTTCAATCAGGAGCGCCCGGGCAGCCCGTTCCGTCACGGAGTCCGCGGGAACAGAAACCCGCAGTTCCTGATAATCCGGATCCGTGCACTGCAGCACATAGGCAAGCTTGTCATCCGTCCCTTCCGTCTTCCAGTCCACGGAAAGTGTTTTCGGTTTTTCCATCATCTGTCTCCCTTATTCGTCATATGGGAAATCCGCGAGAATCTTCCTGACAGAGCTGCAGGCATTGGCCATTTTCTTCTGCTGATCCTCCTTCATCCCATCCGGTACGGGCCCGTCACTTGCAATGACGCGGAAACGCAGCACGTTTTCCTGCTTGTAACGCCATATGAAGGCAGGGGTGTAGGATGCCTTCAGGGTCACCTGCCCATCCGCATCCACAGATGCGTGCACATGCAGCAGCACGCTCTGCAGCGCCTGGGACTGATTGGAAGAGGAGAGAAGGCAGCCCAGGGAATAGGCACACAGTGTCCTGTGCTTTTTCCCGTCCGTGGCTGTCTCCAGGTATTCCACCCGCTGAACCCGGCGCGGACCGTTGCCGATGATGAGGTCTGCACCCGCAAGGGCAAGACGCTCCGCCGCACTTTTCTGCGCGCTGGTCACATCGGTTTTCCCTTCCGTGCCCCAGTGAACGGAAACCACCACCAGGTCAGCCCCCATCTCCCGGACAATGGCAATATCCTGCTCTGCCCTGTCCAGCAGGGAAACCGCATAGGTGTTTCCGTCTTTCTTCATGTTCTTTTTTCCGGTGCTGGTCAGGGCATCCGTGTAATGCAGCACAGCCACCTTCACATTCCCCATGGTATGTATATGGGATGTGAGGGCGGCATCCCCCTCGTGGATGTAGCCGCCTGTCACCTCAAGGCCCGCGCTCTGCGCTGCCAGCACGGTCCCGGATATGCCGTCCATGCCCTTGTCATATACCCTGGCAAAACCCAGCGCCAGGCCGTCAAATCCGCCTGAAACCAGCATGCCCATGACTTCCTCGGGGGCAATCAGGTCGGAGACTTTTTCAGAGGGCACCACCAGGTTTTCCATGGCGGCCATGGCGTAGTCCCCCGTCACCTGGCTGCTGATGATGGACAGAAGGTCGGTAAAATCATACCTTTTGCTGTCAGCATAATAGCCGGACTGACGGACACTGGTTTCCAGGGCGATGGTGCCCCCAAAGGTCAGATCCACCTCACCGCCCCTGACAGCAGGCGTTACCACGGCGATTTCTGCCCTGTCCTGTACAGGGTGAGCAGAAGACGGCTGCTGCGTTTCCTTTTCCGCAGACAGGGGAATGATTTCCACGGACCTTGAGGGCACAAGGGAGGTCAGATTCAGGGAAACAGCCTCTCCCGCCCCCTTCAGATCCAGCTGCACATCTCCTGAAAGAACATGCAGGACCCTGAAAGCGCCAAGGAAAACCACCAGAGACAGCAGGGACATAACCACTGTCCCGGCCGAAACACCCCGATGCTTTTTTCTCATGGTTTATCTGGTGAACAGCGCAGCGGCGAGTGTCGTCAGAATCAGCGCAGCAGCGATAATCAGGGCAACAATGCGTGTGGCAAGCTTTTTTCTTCCTTCATGATTCCTGGTCATATACGGTTTCGTCCTTTCTGTAAAAGGGAACTTACCCTCTTCTTTGATTGTATATGCTGAGTCTCGGCTCAAAACGGGGAAATTATAGCACTTCGTTTACCCGGCATCAACCGGACAGAAATCCGTTGCCTAAGGCAATCTTGTGTGCTAAGATGGACGCGTGCTGTACAAGAACCTGCAAAGTGATTTGCCGGTATGATCAGAAAGGAGTGCATTGTAATGAATGCATATGCGGTTACCGGTTTTGTCATATCTCTTGCTTCCCTGCTGGTTCCCTTTTTCGGCCTGACGGGCATTGTTTCCCTTGCCCTCTCCAGCCTTGGCCTGATGCAGGCCAGACTGGAAAAGAGCAGCAGAGGCCTGTCTGTGGCCGGCATCATCGTTTCCATTGTCTCCATCGTTCTTGCTGTGGCAGAAACCGTCTTCCTGGGCCTGTATCTTCTCGGGTTCATCAAGTTCTGATCATCTGACATGGCCCCCCGGCGCCTGCCGGCATGGACGCGGAAAAACAAAAAAGCGGCACAGCTTCCGCCATGCCGCAGAATAATCCATACGGGACACAGAAATATGGATGATCCGGACACTGTCTTTTCAGGCAGTGCCCGTTTTATGTACACAGAATAAGCTCTGAAAACGATCAGCCTCCACGCCTTAAGGAACCCGGCGCCGGATCCATTCTTCCGGCTACGTTATCGTTGCTTTCGCGTGGCCCGGCGCAGGAAACACCGCAGGTTACTCAGCCTGAGCGGTCCCCTTCTCTTCCGCGGGTGCCTCACTGCCTGAAATGGCGATGCGGCGCATCTCCTTCTTTTCCTTTGGCAGTGTAAGGCGCAGGAGTCCGTCGTGGAACTCTGCACGGATTCCTTCCGGATCAATCTCTGTCAATGTAAAGGACCTCTGGCGCTTTCCGCTCTTCCTCTCGTGGAAAACATATCGTCCTTCCTGTGCTTCCCTGCCCTCCGCGGTAATGGTAAGCACATTCTTCTCAAGATCAATACTGACTTCGTCCGCGCTGATGCCCGGAAGCTCGGCTTCCAGAATATAGCCGTCCTCCACTTCGCGTACATCAACCGGGAATGCAGGCATATCGCCTGTCACCGTCCGGATCAGGGGCTCCATAAGATCAAAGGGATTGCGGATATCATAGCAGGCATATGTCATGGTTCTTACCTCCAGGTATGTTTTCGGTTCTCCGTGAACCGTGACTTGAGTATAGCCTAAAGGTCAAAGAAAGTCAATAGTCAAAAACAGTCAGTATTCAGCATGCATATGCAAATAGCTTCCCATATTCCGATATTCTCGCGTTTTTCTGCATGATATGCACTTTCTTGATTTTCTTTGACTTTGCTGTTTGGCATATAAATAATCCCCCGGATGGATGTATCCGGGGGGATTGTTTTCAGTCTGAACGATGCTGGATATAGGGTTCCACCAGGTCCGGATTGCCGCCGTCTTCCAGGAACCGGTCTATGGCCGCCTGAAGCTGCTCATGGAATTCTTCCAGGCATATTTTGTTGTCCATGATATACTGAGCGGCAGGAATGCCCACGTACCGGTAATGCCAGGGTTCAAAATTGATCTCGGTTTCCTCTTCCTTATCGCTGGGATAGCGGAGAATGAAGCCGAATCTGGCGGCGTTGTCATAGAGCCATTTTGCCTCGTCCGTTTCCGCAAATTTCGCATTCATGGCCTTATCTCTCCAGGATCTGGATACAATGTCCGCCCCGAGGCCCGTCTGGTGGTCGCTGGCACCGGGTTTTGACACCCAGCCGTCATCTTTTCCGTTGTTTTTCTCCAGGCGGTTGTAATACATGGTATTCTGCGTCTGATACGAACGGTATGCGGATTTCAGGTACAGGGTGATCCCATCCTGGAGTGCTGCCTCGAACATCTCAACCATGGCAAGCCCGCAGGTTTCCTGAAGCTGCATTTTGGAGCCGGATGCCTTGTTCACGCCTCCGTTGGCGTTGCTTCCATCCTTGGCGGCCTTGCGGGATACCATGGACATGATGGGTTCCGGACCGTAGTCCTTCCCCAGCAGATAATGCTTGTTGGCCAGACGGATCATATCAGGCTCCATATCCATCAGGTCCACCGGGAAGGTCCATCCCGCATCACCGTATACAGGTATTTCTTCCAGGTCCACCAGATCGTCGATGGAGAACTCCAGTTCCTCCTCCTCTGCCCCCACCGGTACCAGCCCGGTTATCAGCATCAGGCCAAGCATGGCGGCAAGTATCCGTCTCATTTCATTTCTCCTTCCTCTGTCAGCAGCTTCATCAGCGTGTCTTCCCGCAGCAGCTGGACAAAAACCTCCAGCGGCACGTTGTTTTCATGCATCATTTCCGCATACGTTTTTCCCACGTACCGCACATGCCATGGTTCCGATTCATACCCGGTGATTTCTTCCCAGCCTTCCTGGTAGCGGATAATGAATCCGAACCGCCAGCAGTTCTCCCTCAGCCACTTTCCGCCCCGGCTGTCACCGAAGCTTCCGGACAGATTCTGATCGCTGCTCAGGCTCCTCTGCCCCACGTCCATGGCCAGGCCTGTCTGGTGTTCGCTGGCCCCGGGCAGCGCCACATAGGCGTTGGCCGCTTCCACATCGCCCTTTACCCGCTTCAGCTTGGCCCTGTAGATCCGCTCCTGTTTGTCATACTCCCGGTACCCGCTGACAGAAACCAGCGTCACCCCGGCTTCCTCTTTGGCCGCTTTGTACATTTCCTCCAGGGCTGAAGCCGCCTCCGGTCTCAGCCTTCTGACCTGTCCGCTCACCTGGGCCTGGCGGACCTGAGGATAGTATTCAGAGGAAATCCGCCACTCCCGGTTGACCAGCAGCAGACCGTTGGGGTCATTCTGGGGGCTCAGCTCCATGAGGGTCTGCTGCATCAGAAGTCCGCAGCTTACAAGGAGCGATGCCATGGACTGAAGAAACGACATACCTTCCTCCTGCATGATTCAGACAAAAGGCCGCACAAGGCGGCCTTCCTGTCTGGGATTATTCTTTCCTGCCAAAGGAGATGCCCATGTCCTTGGCGATGGTCACCATCTGATCGTCCTCCGGAACCAGTTTCGGTACACCGGCAATGTCGCAGAGCTTGTTGTGGGTAATGGTATTTCCCTTCAGGGCAACCGTCACACCGTAAATCTCATCCCGGATCAGTTCTGCCGCATGTACGCCGAACTGGGTGGAGAGAACGCGGTCATATGCGCTGGGGGAGCCGCCTCTCTGGATATGGCCGGGTACGACAGCCCTGGCTTCCACACCCACCATTTCCCGCAGGCGCTGGGCCACATCTGCGCTGGCAGAATAGTGCTTCGCTGCCCGGTCGGCTTCGCGTTCCTTCTTCTTCTTTTTGGCCTCATCCGTATCCATGGCACCTTCTGCAACGGCAATGATGGTAAAGCCCTTGTTGTTGTGTGCACGCCGCTCAACCACCTTTGCCACCTCATCGATGGTATAGGGGATCTCGGGGATCAGGATGACGTCTGCACCGCCGGCCACACCGGAATACAGAGTGAGCCAGCCGGCTTTGTTGCCCATGATTTCAATGACCATGACCCGGCCATGGCTGGCTGCCGTGGTGTGGATCCGGTCAATCACGTCGGTGGCGATATCCATGGCGGTATGGAAACCGAAGGTAAAGTCCGTGCCGAACAGGTCGTTGTCAATGGTCTTGGGAAGACCGATCACGTTGAGGCCTTCTTCAGAGAGAAGATTGGCCGTCTTGTGGGTACCGTTGCCGCCCAGGGTAACAAGGCAGTCCAGCTTGAGATCCTTGTAGGTATTCTTCATGGCCTTTACCTTGTCCACCTTGTCTTCCCCGATCTTCCTCATGTTGCGGAAGGGGGTGCGGCTGGTGCCCAGGATGGTGCCGCCCAGGGTCAGAATGCCTGAGAACTGGGAGCGTTCCATTTCCTTGGCATCGCCTTCAATCAGGCCGCGATAGCCATCTGAAATGCCCACGATTTCGCAGTCGAACATTTCATAGGAAGCACGTGCCACACCGCGGATGGCAGCGTTCAGGCCGGGGCAGTCGCCGCCGCTGGTAAGAATACCGATACGTCTTTTCATACAAACGTCCTCCTTCGTCCATTGTCGAACTGATGGAGAGTATAACACGCCGGGCGCCCTCTTGCAAACCGGCAGGAAAGCGGAATCTTCTGTCAAATATTCTTCTGCACAGGAAAATCCGGATGGGAGGTAACATACAGCCATGGAAAACACATACAGGCAGCAGGTCCTTGAACGCCTTGAAAACGAACAGATTCCCTTTGAATATCATCAGCATCCCCCTGTTTCCAGCATGGAAGAGTGCCTTGCCCTTCCCTTCATCACTGAGGATGTGGTGTACGTAAAAAACATTCTTCTGTGCAACCGGCAGAAGACCGATTTTTATCTGTATCTCTCCATGCCCCTGCGGGCCTTCCGCACCGCGGATATCAGCAGGAAGCTCCAGGTTTCACGCCTGAGCTTTGCACCGGACAGTGCGCTCCATGATTTCCTGCATCTCTCCAGCGGCTCCCTCAGTCCCCTGTCCCTGTGGTGGGACAGTGAAAAAAGGATCACCCTGGTGATGGACCGGGACCTGCATAACGCTGCCCGTCTTGCCTTTCACCCCTGCGACAACACCGGCACCCTGATTTTCACGGGAGAAACATTTTTCAGCCGTGTCCTCCCCTCCCTGCACTGCATCTGCGTGGATGTGCACGCAGGAGAGTAAGGCATTCGGTTAAATATGACAATAAATCACAGAGATTATGTCGCATCTTTCACAAAGTTGCGGCAAGTCTCTGTATTTTTATTGCGTTTTGTCATATATAACCGTATACTGGTTCTGACTCCGGCTGAGCTGTCGCCGGAACACTGTACGTTTCTCTGTCAAGATTCTTTTCAACAACTGTACAGCAAATACATTTCATGCATTCCAGCGTATGCATGCGGCCTGTAGATCAGGAGGGTTATCATGAAAGCCATTTCCTTTGCTGCCCTGCTCCTTGTCCTGACCCTGCTTACTGCCCTGGCCATGTCCGAGTCGGTATACGTACTCTGGACAGACGTAAACGATCCTTTCTCCGCTTCCACCCGTTCCTGCCTGGAAGACCTTTCCGGGGACGCAGGCATAACCTTTACCCATCTCACCGCCCTGGGGAGCCAGTGGACGCAGATGGACCAGGTGGAAGAAGCCATCGACGCCGGCGCCGGTCTGATCTGTGTACAGAGCTGTGAATACGGCTCTACTTCCGCAGCCCGGGCCCTGCTCGCTCCAATACAGGATGCCGGCATTCCCGTGATTTTCTTTGGCAGGCAGATCGCCTCCACCATGGAAAAGACAGCCGCCATCCTGGAAGGTTACCCATCCTCCCTGTATGTACACTTTGACAGCGCCGACATCGGCATACAGCAGGGCCAGGCCGCCGGAACCGATCTGGCCGGCAGCTTTGCCTCCTTTGATCTCAACAGTGACGGCCGCATCGCCGCCGTGGTGCTCAAGGGCGATCCCCAGGATCCTGAAGCCGAGAGCCGTGCATCCGGAGCCGTTTTATCGGCCAATGCCATCCTTGAAAATGCCGGTTTTGCGCCCCTGTCCTGGTACGGTTCAGACACGCCCCTGGTACTGTCAGATCCCCAGTGCATGTGGTCGGCAGCCTTTGCCAGGGATACCGTGGATGAGCTTCTTAAGACATACGGCCCTGACTCCGGCCAGATGATCGAGCTCATTTTATGCGGCAACGATGACATGGCCCTTGGGGCCGTCAATGCCCTGTTCCACGTGGACTGGAACACAGACCTGCCCGGCAGTCCTGCCATCCCCGTCTACGGTGTGGACGGCACCCCCACAGCGCAGGATTTCCTGGAAAAGCACCGCATGATGGGCACCATTGCCAGAAGCCCATCGGGTATGGCATCTTCCCTTTTTAGCGCCATACAGGAACTTTTGACCGGACAGGAACAGTCCTATCCCATGGCACGGCGGGAGGGCCGCCTGATCTTTCCCGCCTGGGATGAACTCAGATAACAGAACCGGCCTTCCGCATGACAGCTCTGCGGAAGGCCGGTTTCGTATCTTAGCATCTCACGCATCTTTCCATTTCCATGCCACAAGAGAGGTGGTGATCAGCAGGGGAAAAACCAGGTATGCCTGGCCGGTCAGCCAGACAAGAAGCATCCCGCTTGGAAGAAAACCCATGAGGGATGTTAAAATCAGCTTCCTGTGATCCTGATGGAGCCAGGGAAGCAGAACCAGGATCCAGCACGCCCACAGCAGGCTGAGCCAGCATTCGGGGATCATGCCGATCCACACGCCGAACTGAACGCAGACCGCCTTTCCGCCCCTGAAGCCCTGAAACAGGGGAAAAATGTGCCCGAGAACAGGGCTCACCAGCGGAAAAAGAAGGTACCATCCCTGAAGTCCCAGCAGTTTGCGGCTGACCAGCACCGGGAGAACACCCTTGCCGATTTCAAGAAACACGCACAGCACACACAGGGGCAGACCGGATGCCAGTGCCACATTAAAGGCCCCGGGATTGCCATCCCCAAAGTGTCTCACATCTTCCCCTGAAGCACGCCGGGTCAGCACAATGGCATACATCACAGATCCTGAGAGGTACCCGGCCAGTCCCATCAGGAGAGAAAGCATCAGTTTATCCATTTTTCACCATCTGTATCAGTCTGTCAGCAGCCGCCCTGGCGGGCTGCGGAGGAATCTGTTCATGCTGTCTTTTCACCATTTCCACCCGCTCATCCGGGCTGTCCATAAGGCGCCTGAGACAGGTTTCAAGTTCCCCGGGATTCCTGGCATACATGCCAAGCCCGTGCCGCTCAAGAAGTCCCGCATTGATGGTCTCACAGCCCTCAATGGCCTGATAGATCACCAGGGGCACCCCGATGACCATGGCTTCCGTTATGGTCAGGCCCCCGGACTTGGTGATCAGCACATCTGCATCCTGCATGCAGGCACTCAGCGGGCTGACCCTGCCGCGCACTTCGATTCTCGTATCTTCGCCTGCGGCTTCCCGGGCCATTTTTTCTGCCTCTTCATTGCTCCCGGAAACCACCAGAAGACGGGCGTTTTCCGGCAGAATGTTCCTGAGCTGTCTGACCGTTTCCGGCAGGTCCCCGGCCCCCATGGATCCCCCGGCCAGCACCAGGCGCAGAGGCGTATGCGGCACATAGGGCCGCCTGACACACGCAAGGCTCACCGGGATTCCGGATACACACACCCGTTTTTCATCAATGTGAATCCTGCTGCATTCTTCCAGCATGTCAGGGTGTCCCACAAAGAAGATATCCGGCCGCACTTCCTCCGCAAAGGGTGTAAAGGTGTAATCCGTCTGGACCATGCCAAGGACGCCTCTGTACAGCCCCCTTCTGCGCAGGTAGGTCATGCTCTGGCCCGCAAACAGGTGCGTACAGACCACCAGATCCGGCGCAAAAGCCCGGATTTGTGCGGCAAGTCTTCGGGCATAGCTGGCATTGACCAGATACACGGGGCTGGGCAGGGGGCTTTTCCTGACGGCTTCACCGATGCGGTAAATGGTGCCAAAGGCGGAAGGATGGCGGACCACGGTCCTGATATAGGTCTGGCTGACCTTATCCGAAAAACGTTTCCCGCCGAAGGCGACGGAGTCCAGGACTTCACAGATGACGCCGCGCTCTTCAAGCGCTTCCTTCATAGCCTGGGCGGCGGCATCATGCCCGCCGCCTGTATGGGTGCTGAGTATCATTGCCCGCATGGCAGACCTCCAGATAAAAGGGGACGCTGGATACCCGGCGCCCCTGCATTTGGCTTATTTTGTGATTTTGACACTGTGCCTGAAGCGTTTGTACACCGTATCCTTGTAGGTTTCCTTGTATTCAGCCGGATAGGTCATCTCCAGGATATACAGCTTCTTGGATACACACACCGCATGGACACGGCCTGCCACACGCACGCCGGAGCGGTATGTACCTGTAAAGTCCGCATACACCCCTGTCTTGTCAAGCAGACTGCGGGTTGCCGTATTGGTGGGGCTGAAACTCGCAAACGTGCCCTTCAGGTTGGTCAGGATGTTCTTGACTTCCTTGGAAAGCTCGGACTGGGAGTATTCAGAATTCACCGTATAGGCGGAAACCTGCAGGGTGGCCTGGTAATCCACACTGAGATCCGGATTGGTGATCAGATAGACACTCTGCTCCACATCGTCCACTGTCCATCCGGGAGGCGCCTCAAAGGAAATGCCCAGCTTGGTGGCATCATACACCACATATTCCGGGAAGGTCAGAGGCGGTACCGGGGAGGGTGTCGGCTTGTCAATGGGGTCGATGAGAACCGGGGTGGCACCTGCGTAGCTGGATGTCTCCACTTTTTCTGCCGTGGGTTCCGCATACACGGTGGCATTCTGTTCCATATCCAGAAGGGCGCTCAGATCCACCGTCTGGACTTCCCCGTCCCCCGTGTCGTCCCCAATGCCTTCCTCAGATTCCGGATCATAGCTGTCATAATCCAGCGTGTCCTCTGTTTCCGTCTGCTGCACAGCTGCTGCAGGCTCTTCAGGGACCATGCCCGTGTTCTGGGTCGGCGCTACTGCAAAATCATAGGTTCTTCCCTGGGACTGGCAGGCGCTCATCAAAGGCACAAGGGCCAGAAGGAGGAAGGCCAGCAGCCTTCTTGCCATGGATCGGGTCATAAAATAACCTCCTCACCATCTGATTCGTTATCCTGAAAACCAGAAGGTTTTAATTCCTTATTCCCGGGTTATGTTTTTTCAGTCTCCGGGTCCTTTTCTTCATTATACAACGGATGATAGACCCGTTTTCCATCCAGGAACTGGATTTTTTCCGAGAAAGATCCCGCGGGCGTGCGGTCCACAACGGCCTTGACCACGTTGAGGCGTGCATCCAGGTCGTCTATGGTGCGCAGCACTTCCGCTTCCGGGAACATGGGGGGCTTGGGGCTTCCGAACTCCGGGGTCCCATGATGGGAAATCATCATGTGCTCCAGGAGCAGCAGCCATTCGCCGTGCACCCCGGTGCGCTCCGCTGCCTCATGCAGCAGTGTCACGCCCTGCACCAGGTGCCCTATGAGCAGTCCCTGCTTTGTGTAATCCGACACAATGCCGCTGATGTTGCTCTTCATCTCCGTGATCTTGGCCAGGTCATGGACAATGACGCCGCTGACAAGCAGGTCCCGGTTCAGATAGGGATAACAATTGCTGAAATTCTCCGCCACATGGAGCATATCCGTCATATGGTGCAGAAGACCGCCGCGCTCCGCATGGTGAACCCGCATGGCCGCCGGGAAGTACAGCAGCCTGTCCCTTCCTGCAATCTCCACGGTTTCCTTCACCAGTGCCTTCAGCTGCGGGCTGCTTATGCTCTCAATGGCCGCGTCCACTTCTTTCAGCATTTCTTCGGACGCTCTGGGGGCAACGGGAACCAGGGTTTCCAGCACAGAAATGTCCGCCCTGACCGTCTGAATGCTTTCCACCTTCAGCTGGCGCCGGCCATTATACCACTGAAGCGTGCCGGTGACATAAACCACCTCACCGTCCCCGGGCAGCTCCGCCGTCCTGACCCAGCACAGGGCAGAAATCTCTCCGCTCCTGTCCATGAGCGTCATGTCCAGATAGGAATTGCCCTTTGAGTCCTGCCGCACACTGCCGCAGCGCACCAGGAGGCAGCCCGCAAATGTATCACCGTTTTTCAGCTCCGAAACTCTTTTCTGGCTCTGGATCATGGTTTCCTCCAATTCATCAGTAAGGAGAACCTCCCGGCGCCTCCGTCGTGAGGTTGGCAAAGGTTGTGTATTCCGGCAGCCAGGCTACCTTAACCGTATCCAGCGGACCATTCCTCTGCTTGGAAACGATGACCTCAGCCACATTCTTCTCTTCGCATGTAGCATCATAATAGGATTCCCTGTGCAGGAACATCACCACGTCCGCGTCCTGTTCAATGGAGCCCGAATCACGCAGGTCAGAGAGCATGGGGCGCTTGTCGGGACGGGTGGCAGCCGCACGGGAGAGCTGTGCACAGGCAATCAGGGGAACCTTCAGTTCCAGGGCAATGGCCTTCAGGGAACGGCTGATCTCACTGACTTCCAGCTGACGGTTCTCCGCCTGGCTGTCGGAATGCATCAGGCCCAGGTAATCCACCACAATCAGGTCCAGGCCGTGCTCCATCATCAGACGGCGGCACCTGGACCGCAGCTGGGTGGGGGTAATGCCTGCCGTATCATCCAGATAACAGTTGGATGCGGACAGGGGGCCTACGGATCTGGCCAGCTTGGCCCAGTCCTCTGAATTAAGCGTCCCCTGCCTGACCTTCTGCATATCCACTCTGGCATCGGAGCACAGCATACGCAGCACAATCTGTTCCCGGGGCATTTCCAGGGAAAAGATGGCCACGGTCCTGTTTTCGTACACTGCGGCATGACCCGCAATGTTTATGGCAAAACTGGTCTTGCCCATGGAGGGACGGGCACCCACCAGAATCAGCTCGCCCCCGTGCAGTCCCGTCAGGGTGCGGTCCAGCTGCTTGAAGCCTGTGGGCACACCGGAGATGTCACCCTTTAAGGTGCTCAGTTCCTCGATGTAGGCATAGGTGTTCATCATGACATCCCGGATGGGAATCAGTGCGTCCGATCCGGAGCGGCGCATGACGATGTCAAAGATGGCTTTTTCCGCGTGGTTCAGGGTTTCCTGCAGGGTGTTCTGCTGACTGTAACACTCCTGGGAGATGTCGTGGCTGGCGGTAATCAGCCTGCGCAGCGTGCTTCTCTCGGAGACAATGGTAATATACGCCTTGACGTTGACGGTGGTGGTAATGAAAGAAAACAGTTCCACCAGATAGGACGTGCCGCCCACACCCTCCATGGTGCCCCTGCGGTTCAGCTCTGCGCTTACCGTCATGAGATCCACCGGCGTCTGCTGACGGTTGAGCATCAGCATGCAGTCAAAGATTTCCTTGTGTGCCGCCTGGTAGAAATCATCCTTTTCCAGCATTTCCACTGCCAGAAGTACGGCTTTGCTGTCCTGCAGCATGGCGCTTAACACGCTTTTTTCGGCATCCACATTGTTTGGCGGCGCCATAACGGGCCTGTACTCGCTCATGCTGTCACCTCAGTATAGCCGTTCCTTATTTCGCAGCAGGCACCACATGGACCACCATCTGCGCGGTGATGCCGCTGTAGAGCCATACGCTCATGGTTACATCCCCCACCTGCTTGATGGGTTCAGACAGTTCAATCTTTTTCTTGTCCACCCGGATGCCGTACTGCTTCTCCAGCTCGTCGGCAATCTCCGCCGTGGTCACGGACCCGTACAGCCGTCCCTTTTCACCGCACTTGACGGGAAGCGTGACGCCCTGGTCCTTCAGCTGCTTTGCCTTTTCCTGGGCCTCTGCCCTGCGCTCGGCTTCCCGTGCAGCCTCAGCTGCCCGCTTTCTCTCGATTTCCTTCATGGCGCCGGGCTTGGCTTCCACCGCCAGCTTCTTGGGGAACAGGAAGTTCCTGGCGTAGCCGTCCGATATATTGACAATATCGTCTCTTTTGCCGATATTCTTGACATCCTGAAGCAGAATGACCTTCATGATTATACCTTCTTTCTGACAGGAAACAGTCCCCGGCAGATGTTCCCCAGGGATCATATCCAAATCTATATGTCTGCCACGGTATTGTACACTCCCCCTGCCTGTTTGGCAAGCTTGACATCCCATGGCCAAAAAGCTATGATGAAAAGGCATGCGAGGTGAACAGACGATCGCTTGCCGCAAGGCAAGAGGAAAGTCCGAGCACCGCAGGGCAGGGTGCCGGCTAACAGCCGGTGGAGGCAACTCCAAGGAAAGTGCAACAGAAACAGACCGCTGAAGCCCGGGAAGAAATGAACGGTCTTCAGTAAGGATGGAAAGGCGAGGTAAGAGCTCACCCGCGGCCTGGCGACTCGTCCGCGCTGTAAACCCCACCCGGTGCAAGATTGATGGGAACGATCAGCGGCCCGCTGTGTTCCTGAAATCGCTTGAGTCTGCGCGGCAACGCCAGACCTGGATAGATGATCGTCCTCGACAGAACTCGGCTTACGGTCACGCTCGCATGCCCTGAAAAGGTTCATACGGAGGTTTCATATTTGAAACGTACTTGCCTTTGTTTTTTTATGCTTTTTCTCCTTCTTCTCCCCGTCATGGCCCCGGCGGAGGCGGTCATCCAGATCATTATCCCGCCAAAATCCACGCCTGCACCCGGAGCAGAACCTGAACCCACCCCTGCCCCCACGGATGACCCATGGCCCTTTATCATTCGCTACGGATCCCGGGAAGAGAACAAAATCGCCCTTTCCATGGATGACTGCTATGAGCTGGACAAGGTGGAGGAAACCCTGGAAATCTGCAGGGAGTTCGGAATCGTCATGACATTCTATCCCCTGGGCCTTGTGCTCAAGGAGGAAGACCGGGAGCTCTGGCAGTCCGTCATCGATGCCGGCTGTGAAATCGGGACCCACACCATGCGCCATGCTTCCATCAATAAAGGGGATGCCAGGGTCCTGCTGGCACAGATTCTCCGGCCTCAGGAAGTCCTGGACCAGGTGCTGGGATACCACTATCCCATCCGCACGCTCCGTCCGCCCTACGGCCGGGTGGAAGACGAAAACGGCAGCACCCGCATGGCCTACGCCGCCCTGAAGCTGGCCGGATTTGACCATGTGGTCAACTGGGACGTGAGCCAGACGGATCCCGTGCTGGCCGCCCCCCGGGTACAGAACGGTTCCATTCTGCTGTACCATGCCAGGAGGAAGGATGTGGAATGCATCCGGCAGCTGGTGCCCGTCCTCCTGGAAAAGGGCTTTGAATTCGTCACCGTGGCAGAACTCATCGGCCTGCCCCGGGAGGTGGAAACATCCCCGGAGAAATACGTATACAACCCGGATGATTACTTCAGATAATCGTCTTCTCATCGTTTGAAAAGTTATGTAAGAAAGCCCGAAGCATACGCTCCGGGCTTTCAAAATACATGCTGTCCTTAGTTTCCGTTACGTCTCTTCCATCTCCCGGATCATCCGGAAAGGGATACGGATGTCTTCCATGATCAGACACCTGCCGTTTTCGTCCACCCGGGAAAGCCGTCCTTCCCGCTCCTCCGTTACGCCCCGGCCGTCTTCCCCGACGGGCCGGAAATAACGCACCCGGACACGGACTTCCCTGCCCTCCCTCAGTTTTTTCATGGCCTCGTGCAGTTTCAGGTCCAGCTGTCCCATTTCATCTTCAGACGCTTCCTGTCTCTCTTCCAGCTGGCTGTTTTTCCTGGCAATCACGTCTTCAAAACCCTTCAGGGCAGCAAAGGGAAGAAAGATCTTTGCCCTCTCCTCAAGGGGCATCCGGGGATGGCGCTGTGAAAAGGCATCGCCCTCATGCACCGGTCTTTCCCGGTCAAGGATGTCCTCATATGCTCTCACGCTTATGCCCCCCGATCTGGCCGTTTCTCTCCCGGGCCCTGGCGCCTTCCTTAAGATCCGTTCCCTTGAGCAGCACATTGCTGCCGAACCGGTCCCGCAGCTTAAGCATGGTCTGCTGGAGGCGTTCTTCCTTCTCGGTCTTCTTCCGGTCCGTGAACATGTCAAGCTGCACAAAGGCAGCCTCATCGCTTTCCACCCGGTCCGCCGTCAGATACACGGCCCGTACCGTCAGGCCCGGATCCGCCATGGCATCATAGGCCCTGAGAACCGCCTCCATGATCTGGGATGTGGACCTGGTGAGAGACGGCAGATGTGCCGTGGCATGGCTCTTCTCCGGCACTTCCCTGCCGTAGAAATCCTTTGCCGTCCTGCCTTCGTACCGGCCCTCCCTCAGGTTCTCCCGGTCATAGTTGACCACCAGGCTCACCGCATCCGTTACAAGATGCTTCTCCGCCAGTTCCAGCACCAGCTCTTCCGTCATTTCCTGCACAATCAGCCGGGTCTGGACCACATCGTAGGGACAGGGCAGCACCTGTCCGGAGCCGGTGGAATGCTTTCTGGGTCGGAAGGCTTTTATATGTTCCATACCGCAGGGTTCCTTTCCCCAGGCATGGTCAATGAGCAGTTCTGCATCCACCCCGAAGAGCCGGTAGAGGCCTTCCTCATCGCTCAGACTGCGTCTGGCCACATCCCCCATGGTGTACATGCCGTTGCTTTCAAGTTTTGCGGCAATCCCCCGGCCGATGCGCCAGAAGGCCGTCAGGGGGCGCCAGGACCAGAGCTGTTCCCTGTATGTTCTTTCGTTCAGCTGGGCCATGCGCACCCCGTCACGGTCAGCAGGGGCATGCTTGGCCAGGATGTCCATGGCAACCTTTGCCAGATACAGGTTCGTCCCGATCCCCGCCGTGGCGGTAATGCCGGTAGCCTGATACACATCCCGTATGATCCTTCCCGCCAGTTCCCTGGGAGGAACGCCATACATGGGCAGGCTCTCCGTCGCATCCATGAAGACTTCGTCAATGGAGTAGACATGGATCTCCTCCTTTGCCGCATACCTGAGATAGACCTTATAGACATCCGCAGACACCTCCATGTACCGGGCCATGTTGGGCGGTGCAATGAACAGGTCGATCTTTCTCCCGTCCCGGGCCTTAATATCCCTGAGCTTCTGTTTCACCTCAAACAGGCGGGCACGCCCCGGGATTCCAAAGGCTTTCAGCGCCGGCGACACGGCAAGACAGATGGTTTTGTCCGTACGCGATTCGTCCGCCACCACCAGAGGCGCCGTGAGCGGGTCAAGCCCCCGGGAAACGCACTCCACGGAGGCGTAAAAGCTTTTCAGGTCGATGGCAAAATAGGTTCTCTCCATGCCGTACACCCCCGTTGCTTTCATAAGACTAAGAGTTTGTAGGAGGCCCCATGACTGATACAGAAGGCATGCTGCTCGCCCTTGAGCAGGCACAGGAAGCGGCCCGGAAGGGGGAAACCCCGGTGGGCGCCGTCCTGGTAAAAAACGGAAAAATCCTGGCCCGGGCCCACAATCTCAGGGAAACCCGGCACGATCCCACGGCCCATGCCGAAATGCTCTGCATCCGTCAGGCCGCTGAAGCGCTGGGAGACTGGCGGCTTCAGGACTGCACCCTGTATGTCACCCTGGAACCCTGTCCCATGTGCGCCGGTGCCATGGTCATGTCCAGGCTTTCCAGGTGCGTCTACGGCGCGTCGGATCCCGCAGTGGGGTGCTGCGGATCCGTCTATGACCTGCCGGCAGATCCCGCCTTTCATGCCAGGACACGCTGGCAAAGCGGTGTCCTTGAGGATGCATGCGCACAGCAGCTCTCCTCTTTCTTTGAAAGCCGCAGGGAAAAGGAGCCCTGACGGAAAAAGCAGTCATGTGACTGCTTTTTTTGTTATGCTTCCCTCTGGATTGCACGGATCAGGGCATCTGCCACCGTCTGCATCTCTTCCATGGTGCCGATGGACACCCGGAGATAGGGTGCAAGGGATGGAGAGGAAAAATGCCGGACCAGGATTTTTTCTTCCCTGAGCGCGCGCTGTACCCGGGATGCGTCCCGGGCATCCGCCCGCACAAACAGGAAATTGGTCTGACTCGGAAGGACCTCGACGCCCGCTTCTGTAAGCCGTCTGCGGGTTTCCTCCCGGGCCGCGATGATATCCGCGGTGGTGCGGGCATGGTAGGCGGTATCCAGCATGGCTGCCTCACCCGCCGCCTGGGCCAGCCTGTCCAGGGGATAGGAGTTAAAGGAATCCCTGACCTTTTTCAGCGTCCGGATCAGGTCCTCATGTCCCAGTGCAAACCCGATGCGCATGCCGGCCAGACTGTACCCCTTGGAGAAGGTGCGGACAATGAGCAGATTGGGAAATTCCTTAAGCAGGGAAAGGGCATTTTCCTCTGCAAAATCCGCATAGGCTTCGTCCACCAGCAGGATTTCCCCCGCATCCTTCGCATGGGCTGCCAGCTTCCGGATTTCCCCCATGCCAAGCCCCAGGCTGGTGGGTGCATTGGGATTGGCCAGTACAATGGGCCCGCCCTGCATAAGGCCTTCCGTATCCACGGTAAAGTCCGGATGCATGGGCACGCGCCTTAAATGCACGCCAAACAGGTCCGCATACACAGGATAGAAGGAATACCCGATTTCCGGCGTGTAAACGTCCTTTCCCGCAAAAAAACCGGCAAAGGCAAAGGCCAGCACTTCATCGGATCCGTTGCCGCAGAACACCTGTTCCGGGGAAACGGAAAAGACCCTGGAAGCAGCCCTGCGCAGGGCTGTGGCGTCCATGTCCGGATACAGCCGCAGGCTTTCTTCCTTTCCGGCCAGGGCTTTTGCCACTTCCGGGGATGGCGGATAGGGATTCTCGTTGGTGTTGAGCTTGATCCATTTGCTGCCGTCCCCGGGCTGTTCGCCTGCGGTATAGGGAATCAGGCTGGCCGCCAGAGATGATTCATACGCCATGTCACACGCCTCCCGTTTCACGGACCGGAACACCGGATGCGGCAAGATATGCCTTGAGCTCCGGTATCGGCAGAATGCCGTAATGGAAAAGAGTCGCAGCCAGGGCCGCATCCGCGTGGCCCTCGGTCAGCACATCCAGGAAATGTTCTTTTTTGCCTGCGCCGCCGCTGGCAATCACCGGCACCGGCACCAGATCCGCTATGGTCCTGGTCACATCCAGGGCAAAGCCGTTCTGAACCCCGTCGGTGTCCATGCTGGTCAGAAGGATTTCACCGGCTCCCCGCCTGACACCCTCCTCGGCCCAGGCACAGGCGTCCTTTCCCGTGTTGATCCTCCCGCCGTTTACATACACGTCCCAGCCGCCCTGGCGGGCCCGGACATCCATGGCCAGCACAATGCACTGGCTGCCGAAGCGGTCTGCCGCCTCGTTGATGAACTCCGGCCTGCGCACCGCGGGGGAATTGATGGAAACCTTATCCGCACCCAGTTTCAGCAGCTGGCGGATCTGTTCCATATCTGAGATGCCGCCGCCCACGGTAAAGGGAATGAATACCTGCTCTGCCACCCGGCTGACCACATCCAGCATGGTGGAACGTCCCTCGTGGCTGGCATTGATGTCCAGCAGCACCAGCTCATCCGCGCCTTCCCGGTTATATCGCACCGCGGCCTCCACCGGGTCGCCTGCGTCCCGGATGCCGGTAAAGTTCACGCCTTTGACCACCCGGCCGTCCCGGATGTCCAGGCATGGAATGATTCTCCTGGTCAGCATGCTATCCCTCCCATGTGGCAAAGCGCCTGAGCATCTTCAGGCCCGCTTCGCCGCTTTTCTCCGGATGGAACTGGGTGGCACATATATTGTCCCGGCACACCGCCGCCGTAAAGGTCTGCCCGTAGGTGCACACCGCCGCGGTATCCCCGTTCACTTCCGGGGCGCAGTAGGAGTGCACGAAATAGACAGCAGGGCCTTCATTCGCATTTTCTGTTTCATTTCCTTCGAAAAGAATCGAAGGCCTTGTCTGAATGGTGTTCCATCCCATATGGGGGATCTTGAGGCCATCCCCGCCCTTCAGGCGCTCTATGGTCCCGTGAAACAGATGCAGGCCTTCATCTGAACCGTTCTCGGTGCTCAGATCAAACATCATCTGCATGCCCAGGCAGATCCCCATCAGGGGTCTGCCCTTTGCGGCAAAGTCAAGCACGGCCCTGTCCATGCCCGTTTCCCTGAGCCTCAGCATGGCATCCCGGAAAGCACCCACACCCGGCAGCACCACCCGGTCCATTTCCATGAGCTTTTCGGGATCCTGCACAATCCGGGCGTCAAAGCCCAGATACGCAAAGGCTTTCTGCACGCTGCGCAGATTGCCCATGCCATAATCAATGATTCCGATCATCCAGATTTCTTCCCTTTCGCATCCCTGGAGGGATGCATGCATGATATGCACATAAAGAAAACAGCGAGAAAAGAAGAAATCCTTTCCGGAATGTGCGGCGCGGCCTGCTGAAGATTATCTTCCGCAGGTTCGTCCTGCCCGATTCCGGTAAGGCATTCCAAAGGTCTGACAGGAGATCTGAAAGAGGTCTTTCATGATTTCCGTATATGCGTCTGTCCGTCAAGCAAATCCCGGAGCCTGTAAGCAAAGGTTTACGTGTAGCAGTCTATCCTATCTCAGAATCTGTACAGGATATCCGAACGCTTGGGGCCGTTTGAGACCATGTGAATGGGCACACCGGCAGAGCGCTCGATAAAGTCCACATACTTCCGGCAGTTTTCCGGCAGGTCCTCATACTTCATGATGCCCCGGATATCCGTCTTCCATCCGGGCAGGGAATCCAGCACGGGCGTGCAGTGCATGAGGGTGGGGGTGGTGGGGAAGTCGGTGATGGTCTCTCCTTCCGCCGTCTTATAGGCAACGCACACCGGAATCTCGTCAAGATAGCTCAGCACGTCCAGATTGGTCAGCACCAGTTCCGTGGCTCCCTGGACCATGGCGCCGTAGCGGGTGGCCACCGCGTCAAACCAGCCCACGGACCTGGGCCGTCCGGTGGTGGCACCGTATTCGCCCCGGTCACCGCCCCGGTCCCTGAGTTCCTTGGCGGCATCCCCGAAGATCTCGCTGACAAAAGGGCCTGCGCCTACAGCGCTGGAATAGGCCTTGGTGACGGCGTAAATCTTCTTCATGGACATGGGGCTGAGACCTGCGCCGATGCAGCCGAAGGCCGCCAGGGGCGAGGAGGAGGTGGTATAGGGATAGATGCCGTGGTCCGGGTCACGCAGCGTGCCCAGCTGGCCCTCCAGCAGAATGGTTTTTCCTTCCCGGTCAGCCTGCATCAGGAAACGGGTGGTGTCCGCCACCATGGGCTTGAGCTTCTCCGCCATCTGAATCAGTTCATCCATGAGGCTGTCAAGATCCACTTCAGGCTTCCCGTACAGTTCCCGGAGCAGCACGTTTTTCTTGACCAGGGATATCTCAAGGCGCTGCCGGAGAATGTCATGATCATACAGCTGGCAGACCTGAATGCCCGTCTTGGCGAATTTATCGGAATAGAAGGGTGCAATACCCGACTTGGTGGAACCGAAGGACTGTTTGCCCAGCCTTTCTTCCTCGAACTTGTCGAAGTCCACATGGAAGGGCATCATGACCTGACAGCGGTCAGACACCAGCAGTTTCGGTGCAGGCACGCCCGCTTCCGTCAGACTGGCCAGTTCCCTGAGCAGGGCGTCCACGTTCAGTGCCACACCCGGGCCGATCACATTTGTCACATGGCTGTGGAACACACCGGAGGGAAGCAGATGCAGGGAAAAACGTCCATAATCATTGATAATGGTATGTCCTGCATTGGCGCCGCCCTGAAAGCGCACTACCACATCGCTCTTTTCAGCAAGCAGGTCGGTAACCTTTCCTTTGCCTTCGTCGCCCCAGTTTGCGCCAACAATTGCCTGAACCATCTGGTCAGACCTCCTCTTTTCGGATCAATGGGAGGCGTTCGCCTCCGTACGGCTGATTATACAGCTTTTCCCCCTGTACCGCAACACTGTCATGAACGTTTCAGGCTTACGTCTCTGCAACGTTCGGCATATGCCGAAAGCTCTTTTCCGGTTTTCTCCATCTCCCCTAATTGCGTTTTTTTCATTCCCCTTTTTCCTCTTTCATCCCTCCGGTGCATTTCCCCGCGTTTTTTTGAACATTTCCCCTTTTGCAAAAAGGATTTTCCGCATGTTTCTCGAATCAAATATCCCGCCCAGGCCTTATAATCCGGGCTTCAGCCGTACATGCGCCTCTTGTAAGCATGCAGGCATGGGCAGACAGCAGATCTTACAGGTCCCCTTCCGCGCATAAAACAAAATATGCCCTGAATTCTTCGGGATTGAGAGCAAGGAGCATGGTTATGACTGACACAAAGCAGATCTTATATGATGCTTTCCTGTATCTTCTGGATGTGGAAGAACTGGAAGAAATCACGGTATCGGATATTGTAGCGCAGGCCCAGGTTCACCGGAATACGTTTTATTACCATTTCAGGAATCTGGACAGTCTGATCCAGGGAATCTTCCTGGACGCCTGCTCCACATCCATCATCCCTTCTTCCTGCATCACCCTGCGGTCTTCCGTCAATCAGGCTCTGGATCTGCTCCGCAGCCATGAGCATGCACTGAGCAGGCTCCAGTCGCAGGAGTACCGGGGGCATATTGAAAAATGGATGCACGAGAACCTGGTACGCCATATTTCCCTGTACCTGCGCCGTCAGGCGGATTACCGGGAGATTACGGACAAGAACATCCTGGATCTTGCAGCCATCATTGCCTGCGCCGTGGAAGGGTGCGTCCTGCATGCCTTTCACAGCGGTGAAAAGGTGACCATAGCCCTTGACCTTTTCCTGGAACAGTGCGAGACCCTCCTGACGGGGGCGCCGTCCCTGATTCTGGACCGGGTGGAGGCCCGCAACCGCCAGAGGGCCTTTTCCGTCCTGTAAGCACGGAAAACAGGCGGCATGAAGAAAGATAAGGAAAGCCATGGAACAGATAAGCATGTTCGGTGCCCCGCAGTCCCAGGATGGTGACCAGCTGTCACCCCTGGCCAGCCGGCTCCGTCCGGAGACCCTGGAGGAATACTGCGGCCAGCAGCACCTGATCGGGAAAGGCCATATTCTCCGGGACCTGATTGAAAAGGGGCAGGTCTCCTCCATGATCTTCTGGGGCCCGCCGGGTGTGGGAAAAACCACCCTGGCCCGCATTATTGCAAAAAAGGCCAATGCCGCCTTTGTGGAATTCAGCGCCGTCACCTCCGGCATACGGGAAGTCAAGGAAGTCATGGCAAAGGCAGAAGAGAACCGTCTTCTCGGCCGGAAAACCATCCTGTTTGCCGATGAAATCCACCGCTTCAACAAGGCCCAGCAGGATGCCTTCCTGCCCTTTGTGGAAAGGGGATCCATCATCCTCATCGGCGCCACAACGGAAAATCCCTCCTTTGAAATCAACTCGGCTCTCCTCTCCCGCTGCCGTGTCTTCATCCTCCGTCCCCTGTCGGAAGAAGACCTGATGAAGCTTCTGCAGCATGCCCTTAAAAGTCCAAAGGGCTTTGGCAACATGGATGTCCATATCACCGGGGAGCAGCTCTCTTCCATCGCCCGCTTTTCCGCCGGGGATGCCCGGGGGGCTCTTAACATTCTGGAGCTTGCGGTGCTCAATGCCCGTCTTGAGGGAGACGGCAGTCTGCATGTGGAGGATACCGTGCTGGCGGATGCCATGAACCGGCGTTCCCTTCTGTATGACCGCAACGGCGAGGAACACTACAACATGATCTCCGCCCTGCACAAGTCCATGCGCAACTCAGACCCGGATGCGGCGGTCTACTGGTGCATGCGCATGCTGGACGGAGGCGAGGATCCTCTGTACATCGCCCGCCGCCTGGTCCGCTTTGCCAGCGAGGACATCGGCATGGCGGATTCCCATGCCCTTCCCCTGGCAAATGCGGTGTTCGATGCCTGTCACCGTCTGGGCATGCCCGAGTGCGACGTCCACCTGACCCATGCCGTGGTCTATCTGTCCATGGCCCCCAAGTCCAATGCCCTGTACGTGGCCTGTGAGCAGGCCAAGGCGGATATACGGAACAGCCCTGCGGAACCTGTCCCCCTGCAGATCCGAAACGCACCCACCAGGCTCATGGAGGAAGCGGGTTACGGCAAAGGCTATGCCTATGCCCATGACTTTGAGGAAAAGCTCACCCCCATGGTCTGCCTGCCCGACAGCCTTGCAGAAAGGCAGTACTATGAACCCGGCACTTCCGGGGATGAGGCTGCTGTCCGGGCAAGACTTGAGGAAATCCGGAAATGGAAAGAGGAGCACCGGGGAAAGAACTGATGTTTCCTCCCCTGTCCGGTATACATCCGAATCGCTGTATACACTTTTGAGAGGATCTGACAGATCCTCTCTTTTCTTGACCTCAGGGAATGCATCTAGTACAATTCGCCTGCAATTCCCATATAAATTCTGGAAATCAACTGTACAGTCAAAGGATGTGGAGACGCATGCGAATCTACCTGGAACACGTGACAAAATCCTTTCCCAGCCAGAACAGGAAGGAGAAGCGGAATGTCATCGCTGTCAATGACTTTACCTATGAAATCCCGGATGGCACGCTGACCGGTCTTCTCGGTCCTTCCGGATGCGGCAAGAGCACGACCCTGAACCTGATCTGCGGTCTTGAGACCCCCACCAGCGGAAAAATCTACTTCGGGGATGACGATGTCACGCTACTGCCCCCGGAGAGCCGGGGCGTGGGCATTGTTTTTCAGAACTATGCCCTGTACCCGCATCTGACGGTGCTGGAGAACATTCTTTTCCCTCTGCAGAATCTCAAGGGCCCGGAAAAACTCTCCAAGGCAGTCATGCTGGACAAGGCCAGGGAAGCGGCGGATCTGGTTCAGATCAGTCGTCTGCTGGAGAGGCGTCCCAAAGAGATGTCCGGCGGCCAGCAGCAGCGCGTCGCCATTGCAAGAGCCCTGGTCAAGCGTCCCCGGGTGCTCCTGCTGGATGAGCCGCTCTCCAACCTTGACGCCAGACTCCGTCTCCAGACCCGGGAAGAAATCCGCCGGATCCAGCGGGAAACAGGCATCACCACAGTCTTTGTCACCCATGACCAGGAAGAAGCCATGTCCATTTCCGATCAGATCGTGGTCATGAAGGAGGGCATTGTACAGCAGATCGGGAAACCCCAGACGGTCTATGATGACCCGGTCAATCTGTTCGTGGCCAAGTTCCTCGGCACGCCTCCCGTGAATGTCTTCTCAGGCGAGATCCGCTCCGGTCAGCTTTATCTTGGACAGGCCCCTGTGCTGCCCTTCCCCGGCGGAAGGGACGGCCCCGTGTGGGTGGGCATCCGGCCGGAAGGCTTTGTGCCCTCGCCGGACGGTCCCCTGGTGTGTTCCACCCGTGCCGTGGAAGTCATGGGCAGGGACACCAGCGTGGTGTGCACACACCCCGCCGCCGAAGCCCAGATCCGCGCCATCATCAGCTCCGAGCATGATGTCTCCGGGGATACGGTGCGCTTCCAGCTCAAGCCGGCCAAGGTCCACGTGTTTGACCGGCAGTCCGAAAACCGGATCTATCCGGCCTGACAGGGGGGTATAAAAGCATGCGCTTGCGTCATCTCAAAGGCTGGCTGTATCTGCTGCCTGCCCTGCTGTTCCTCGGCTGTTTCATGATCTATCCCCTGGTGGACGTGCTGATCTACTCACTGGAGGAAGGATACAATTCCGCGTCCCAGACCTATTTTGGCGTGGGCCTGTACAATTTTTCCTATGTACTCCACGACCCCTACTTCCTGCAGGCCGTCAAAAACACCCTGCTTCTGGTGGTCATCACGGTGCCCCTTTCCACAGGTCTGGCCCTGCTGATCTCCGTTCAGCTCTCCTCCATCCCCAAACTCCGGGACCTGTACCAGACGGTGTTCTTCCTGCCCTATGTCACCAACACCCTGGCTGTGGGCCTGGTCTTCATGATTCTCTTTAAAAAGACACCCTACTCCGACGGCATGATCAATGCCCTGATCCACCTCTTCGGCGGGGAAACCGTGGACTTCATGGACGGTCCCTACTGGGCGAAGATGCTGGTCACGTGCCTGTATACCGTATGGATCGTCATGCCCTTCAAGATTCTCATCCTCACCAGTGCCCTGGCCTCCGTCAACCCCGATTACTACAAGGTGGCCCGGGTGGATGCCACACCCCGCTGGCGCATCTTCACAAAGATCACCCTGCCCATGATCTCCCCCATGATTTTCTATCTCATCATCACGGGCTTTATCGGGGCCTTCAAGGCATACAGCGATGAGGTGGCCCTCTTTGGCGTCAACCTCAACGCCGCGGGCATGAATACCATTGTGGGCTATGTCTACGACATGCTCTACGGCGACAGCGGCGGCTACCCCAGCTACGCCAGCGCCGCCGCCCTGATTCTCTTTGCCATTGTGCTGACCATCACGGTGATCAATCTCCTGGTCAGCCGCAAACATGTGTATTACGCGTGAGGTGACAGAAGATGCAGAAAAAATCCATTGCGGGCCGTATTGTCACCTACTGTCTCCTGACAGTCTGGGCTGTCATCGTGCTTTTCCCCTTTTACTGGATGATCCTGACCTCCGTAAAGAGCTACAGTGCCTATAACGGAGAGTATGTGCCTGCCTTCTATACCCTGGAGCCCACCATGCAGAACTACGTCGACGCCTTTTCTGCAGTCCCCCTGGGCAGGTACTTTCTCAATACCATGATCTATACCGCGGTCACCACCCTCCTGATGCTCGTTGTGGTGGTCCTCTCCGCCTACGCCTTTGCCAGGCTGAACTTTTTCGGCCGCGGGGCCATGTTCACCCTCTTTCTCTCCCTGATGATGATCCCAAATGAGCTGGTGGTCATCACCAACTTTGTCACCATGACCAACATGCATCTGCGCAATACCTTCACCGGTCTGATCCTGCCCAGCGTGGCCTCGGTGTTCTACATTTACCTGCTGAAGGAAAACTTTGAGCAGGTCCCGGAAGAACTCTACAAGGCGGCAAAGGTGGACGGCACGTCAGACCTGAAATATCTGTTCAAGGTCATGATGCCCATCTGCCAGCCCACCATCGTCACCATCGCCATTCTGAAAATCATCGAATGCTGGAATGCCTATGTCTGGCCCCGCCTGATTACGGACCAGCAGGCCTACTTCCTGGTGTCAAACGGCATCCAGGAGATCCGGGAGAACGGATTCGGAAGAGAAAACATCCCTGCCATGATGGCGGCTGTGGTGGTCATCTCCGTGCCCCTCATCATCCTCTTCCTTGTCTTCCACAAGAAGATCATGGAAGGTGTTTCCAGAGGAGGTACCAAAGGATGAAGAAATGCTGTCTTCTTATCCTGCTGCTTGCCTGCTGTCTGCTGCTGGCCTCCTGCCACGGTTCCAGGAAAGTGGCATCCTTCACGCCCCCTGCTGCGCTGGATGAGAGCAAAACCCAGGAAATCGTCTTCTGGGCCAAAAACGACACCAACAAGCGCCAGACGGACATCTATGAACAGGCCATCCGGGACTTTGAGGCGCTGTACCCCTCCATTCACGTCACCATGCGCCTGTATACCGATTACGGCAAGATCTACAATGACGTCATCACCAACATTGCCACCAACACCACGCCCAATGTGTGCATCTCCTATCCTGACCACATTGCCACCTATCTGACGGGCAATGATGTGGTGGTTCCCCTGGATACCCTCTTTTCAGATGCCCGCTACGGGCTCCATGGCAGCGAGCTGCGCTTTGACGGTCCCGCCCTTGATGAAATCATCCCGGAATTCCTGGATGAGTGCGTAATCGGGGATACCCATTATGCCCTGCCCTACATGCGTTCCACGGAGGCTGTCTACATCAACAAGACCTATGTGGAAAAACTGGGCTACCAGGTTCCGGACGTGCTCACCTGGGATTTTATATGGGAGGTTTCGGACAAGGCTGCGGAGAAGGGGGAGGACGGCACCTACCTGCTCAACGGCCAGAACGTCATGATCCCCTTCATTTACAAGTCCACCGACAATATGATGATCCAGATGCTCCGTCAGCTTCAGGCGGACTATTCCACCCCTGACGGGCAGATCCTCATCTTCAACGACAGCACCCGGAAGGTTCTGGAAACCATTGCCGGCCATGTGGCAAACGGCGCCTTCTCCACCTTCAAGATTTCAAGCTATCCCGCCAACTTTCTCAATGCCGGCCAGTGCGTGTTTGCGGTGGACTCCACCGCGGGCGCCACCTGGATGGGCGCCAATGCGCCGCTGACGGATATCAGCAGGGACAGGTTTGTGGATTTTGAAACCGTGGTGCGGCCCGTACCGCAGTATGACCCGGATCACCCCAGCATGATCTCCCAGGGGCCTTCCGTGTGCGTGTTCAACCACGGGGATTCCCAGGAGGTTCTGGCTTCCTGGCTGTTTACCCAGTACCTGCTTACCAACTCCGTCCAGATCGCCTATGCCTCCACGGAAGGCTATGTCCCGGTGACCTCAAAGGCCCAGACGGACCCTGCATACCAGGACTACCTCAGCCGGTCCGGCGAGGATACGGATGCCCACTATTCCATCAAGATCGATGCATCCAGGCTCATGATGGACCATGTGTCGGATACCTTCGTCACACCGGCCTTCAACGGTTCCGCCTCCCTGCGGGACGCTGCAGGACAGCTCATTGAAAACACGGTCAAGGCGGTGCGCCGCAAGCAGACGGTGGACGATGCCTTCTTTGAAAAGCTCTACGGGGACATCATCGCCCTGTACCGCCTCAACCAGGGCGAGGGTGAAGGCATGAGCGACAAGGCGGACCTGGGTCCCCTGCCGGCCATGTCCGTATGGCTTCTGGGCGGACTTGCCGTCATCTGGTTCTTCATCATTCTCTTCTGGCTCCGGGATCTGATCCGCCAGAAAAAACGCAAAGCCTGATCAGAGCTTTTCAAACACCAGATCAGGTATTATAATAGCCGTGTTTCCGTTTAAACGGACAAACACCTGAAAGGAGAAATCCCATGAAACGCATTCTTGCATTCGTTCTTACTCTGTCTCTCCTGCTGAGCTGTGCAGTTTTTGCCCTTGCAGAGGAAAATGCCCCGGCCGTCATGACCTATGCCGAATATGACGCAGCTGAACTGGACACCGAAGTTGTGGTGGAAACCTACGTTCAGGCCAAGCAGTCCTGGTGGGACAACAAGGCCACCGTCTATACCCAGGATCAGGACGGCGCCTATTTCCTGTACAACATGGCATGCTCTGAAGAAGACTACGCCCTGCTGGTGCCCGGCACCAAGATCCGGGTCAAGGGTTACAAGTCTGCCTGGAGCGGCGAAGTTGAAATCGTGGATGCCACCTTTGAAATCATCGAGGGTGAAGCCTTTATCGCAGAAGCTGAGGACATCACCGACCAGCTGGCTTCTGAAGACCTGATCAAGTATCAGAACAAGTTCGTGGCCTTCAAGGGCATGACCGTGGAAGCTTCCAACGAAGAAGGCGCTGCCTTCCTCTACAGCTGGGACGGCTCCGGCACCCATGACGGCAACAGCGACCTGTACTTCAAGGTTTCCAAGGACGGCCAGACCTATTCCTTCACCGTGGAAAGCTATCTGTGCGACAACACCACTGACGTCTATGCCGCCGTTGAGAACCTCAAGGTTGGCGACGTGATCGATATGGAAGGCTTCCTCTACTGGTATGAAGGCGCCAATCCCCACATCGTCTCCGTCACCCCCGCCAAGTAATAACAGAACATGCAAAAGAGCAGCCC
>CAMOVR010000005.1 GCA_946627565.1 uncultured Clostridia bacterium | reverse complement strand
GCTCCTCCCACCACCCAAGGGTGGCGGGTTTCCGCCACTAAGGAGTTTTATGAAACCGATCAGAGTACTGGATACCACCCTGCGGGACGGCGAACAGGCCCCGGGCTGCACGATGAACCTGAAGGAAAAGCTCAAGATTGCCCAGATCCTGGAGCACATGCGGGTCGACATCATCGAAGCCGGGTTCCCTGTGGCCTCCCCCGGGGATTTTGAAGCCGTTGAAACCATTGCCCGTTCCGTGAAGGACTGCACCGTGGCAGCCCTTGCCAGAGCCAGGGAGAAGGACATTGACACCGCCTGGGAAGCTGTCAAAAATGCAGCGGATCCCCGGATTCACCTGTTCCTGGCCACCTCGCCCCTGCACATGCAGTATAAGCTGCATATGTCAGAGGATGATGTGGTGCGCGTTACCGCCGACATGGTAAAGCGGGCAAAAAGCTATGTCGACAATGTGGAGTTTTCCTGTGAAGACGCCACCCGCTCCGATGTGGACTTTCTCTGCCGGGTGGTGCGCACAGCCATCAAAAGCGGCGCTACGGTCATCAACCTGCCGGACACGGTGGGCTACAGCACGCCGGATGAGATGCGTTCCCTCCTCTCCCAGGTGATTGCCCGGGTGGAGGGCTCGGACAAGGTGGAATTCTCCGTCCACTGCCACAACGACCTGGGCATGGCCGTGGCCAACACCCTGGCCGGCGTCCTGGGGGGCGCTAGGCAGGTGGAATGCACCATCAACGGTCTCGGAGAGCGGGCTGGCAACGCCAGCCTGGAAGAGGTGGTCATGGCCATGCGGACCCGTCCGGACATCTACGGTCCGGATGCCGTCAGGCTGGACACCACCCAGATTGCCCGGGCCAGCCGCACCGTATACGCCATCATCGGACAGCTGCCGCCCCTGAACAAGCCCATTGTGGGGCGCAATGCCTTCCTGCATGAATCCGGCATCCATCAGCACGGCGTCATGGCCAACAAGCAGACCTATGAAATCCTGACCCCGGAAGCGGTGGGCATCAACCAGAAGCCCCTGGTGCTGGGCAAGCATTCCGGACGGCATGCCTTTGAAAACCGTCTGGAGGAAATGGGATACAACCTCTCCGGCGAGGAGCTGGAGCGCTGCTTTGAGGAATTCAAGGATCTGTGCGACAAAAAGAAGGTGGTCACGGACCTGGATCTGGAAGCCCTCATCGCCCATTCCTCCGTATATGAAGAGGAAGAGGACGGCTACAGGCTTGACTGGTACGCGGTGCACAACACCAACTTCACCACCGCCACCGCCACAGTATGCCTGAAATACAAGGATGAGAAGTTTGAAGCCGTCTCCCTGGGCGACGGTCCCATTGACGCCGCCTTCTCGGCGGTGGACCAGATCATGAAGCCGGTGGACCATACCTTTGAGCTGTACCGGATCAATGGCGTATCCCCGGGCATGGATACCCTGGGCGAAGCCCATGTGCGGCTGCAGGCCGGCAGCCATTCCTTTTCGGGCCGGGGCCTTTCCACGGACATCATCGAGGGCTCCATTCTGGCCTACATCAGTGCCGTCAACCATCTGAAAGCCTTTACCAGACGACAGAACATGCAGGCAGACAGCTGAGGTCTGCAGAAAGGAAAGGTCATGTACCGCTTAACCGACCCTCTGATTCTCTATTCCTCCCTTCCCTCAGACACCATACTCATGTGTATGTCGAAAATCTATGCGGACTGGGAGGGGGGCTTTGATACACGGGATCATCTGATCCACCGGGTGTATGCCCAGGTCAAGCGCATCCTGGACCTTTCCACTGCCTATGGGTTTAACCGGAACCTGTGGCAGTGTTACCTCACCTTTGTCATGATCAGTCATGACAATTCCTTTGCCCTGACCTGCGAGCGCATCGGACCGAAGGAAGGGTCCATCAATGAGATTGCCCGGCATGATTTCAGGCTGTTTCAGAAACTGATGCACTTTGACTTTACCCCCCTGCAGCAGGACCTGGGCATTGACTGCCTTTCCCTGATCACCGACTATCATGCCATTCCCAAGCGGGAACAGCTCTTTAACCGGCATGTATCCGAAAGGGTCTGTGAACTCTCTGCCCTTCTGGACAGGGCAGAGGACGAAAACACCATCTATGACCTGATCACCGATCATTTCCGCCGCTATGGCGTGGGGCTCTTTGGCATGAACCGGGCCTTCCGCCTGCAGGATCTTGGCACAGCGGGCCCGGATGGCATTGACATTCAGGCCATCAACAACATGGATGCGGTGCGGCTCTCTGACCTGATCGGCTATGACCAGCAGAAGGCGGAGATCCGCGCCAATGTGGAAGCCTTCCTGGCGGGAAGACCCTTTAACAACATGCTATTGTACGGGGATGCAGGCACGGGCAAGTCCACCTCCGTCAAGGCCCTGCTCAACGAATACTGGGAGGACGGCCTCAGGATCATCGAGCTGTACAAGCACCAGTTTTCCCGGCTTTCGGATGTCATCTCCCGGGTCAAGTCCAGGCATTACCGCTTCATCATCTATATCGACGATCTGTCCTTTGAAGAAAACGAAGTGGAGTACAAATATCTGAAGGCCGTCATCGAGGGCGGTCTTGAGACCCGCCCGGACAACGTCATGATCTGTGCCACCTCAAACCGCCGTCACCTGATCAAGGAAACCTGGAACGACCGGAATGACATGGAACACAACATGGACGTGCACCGCTCGGATACCATGCAGGAAAAGCTTTCCCTGGCAGCCCGTTTCGGATGCTCCGTCCTGTTCATGGCCCCCAGGCACAGGCTGTTCCAGGAGATTGTCCTGGAGCTCGCAAAACGGTACCCGAATATCAATCTTACGGATGCGGAGCTCCTTCTGGAAGCCAACCGTTTCGAAATGGCCCATGGCGGCGAAAGCGGCCGCACCGCCCAGCAGTTCATCAACCAGCTGGCCGGCAGAATGAAAAACTGATACAAGGAGTAAGCTGTGACTGTCTCTGAAATGACCCCCGAAACCCTGAAATATCTCCGGCTCCTGGGAGAAAAGTACCCCACGGTGGAAGCCCTTTATACCGAGATTACCCGGCTCAGCGCCAGGCTCAGCCTGCCCAAGGGGACCGAGCATTTCATGAGTGACATACACGGTGAATACGAAGCCTTCTGCCATATCATGAACAACTGCTCCGGCGTCATCCGGGAGAAGGTGCACCTGTGGCTGGACCATCTCTCCGTTGCGGAGGCGGACGCCCTGTGCACCCTGATTTACTATCCCGAGGCCATATTGCGCCAGCACCACCAGAAAGGGGACATCTCCCCGGCCTGGTACCGCAGGCAGATTGACTCCATGCTGGTTCTGGCCCGCATGCTCTCCTCCAAGTATACCCGGGACAAGGTCCGCTCCATGATGCCGGATGACTGGGCCTTCCTGCTGGATGAGCTGATGCACTATCAGGACGATGAAAACGCTGCGGCAAGTGAGCAGGAAGCCAACCGGAAAAGATATCATGACGCCATCATCGAGTCCCTGATCACCACCGCCGGCATGGACAGCTTCATGGCCTCCCTGGCGGGGCTCATCAAGAACCTGGCGGTGGACAGGCTGCACGTGGTGGGCGACATTTTTGACCGGGGACCCCGGGCGGACAGCATCATGGAAATCCTTATGCACCATCACAGTGTGGACATAGAATGGGGAAATCATGATGTGCTCTGGATGGGCGCCGCCTCCGGCAGTGCCTGCTGCATCTGCGGCGTTCTGCGCAATTCCCTGGCCTACGGGAACATGGACATCCTGGAGCGGGGCTACGGCATTCCCCTGAGGGAACTGACCCTGTTTGCGGAAAAGCTCTATCCTGACCTTTCCCCGGAAAAGGCAGCCCTGCAGGCCGTCACCGTCATGATGTTCAAGCTGGAGGGCCAGCTGATTTACCGCAACCCGGATTTCCAGATGGAAGACCGGCTGCTGCTGGGAAAGCTCAATCTTGAGAAACACGAGATCGAGATTGACGGGGAGAGATGGCCTGTGCGGGATGTACCCATGCCCACCCTGAGCCCCTCTGACCCGTACCGTCTGTCCCCGGAGGAAGAAAAGCTCATGGGGAGCCTGCGCCATGCCTTCACCCACAGCATGCGCCTCAGGGAGCACGTGGCCTTCCTGTACCGCCGGGGCTGGCTGTACAGGGTGTTCAACGGCAACCTTCTCTTCCACGGCTGCGTCCCCCTGAATCCTGACGGCACTTTCCTCTCCAAGGTGTTCCACGGCCGGGCATATGAGGGCCGCGCCTTCATGGACTATGCCGACCAGGTGGCCCGCCGGGCCTTCTATACGGGGGATCAGGAAGCCCTGGACTTCATGTGGTACCTTTGGTGCGGCACGGACTCCCCGGTATGCGGCAGGCAGATCAAAACCTTTGCCCGGGCCTACATACCGGATGAGAGGGCCTGGCAGGAACCCAGGAACCCGTACTATGAATGGTACAATCAGGAGGAGACCTGCCGCAGGATCCTGTCCGCTTTCGGTCTTACGGACAGTGAATCCCGGATCATCAACGGCCACACCCCGGTGCGGGTCACCCACGGGGAGAGCCCCCTTAAGGCCGGCGGCCGTCTGGTGGTCATCGACGGCGGCTTCTGCCGGGCCTATCAGAAGACCACAGGCATTGCGGGCTACACCCTCATTGCCAATTCCCACGGCATGCGCCTCATGTCCCATCAGCCCTTCACCACGCTCCGGGACGCCCAGGAGACGGGGCGGGACATCCATTCCCAGTCCTTTGAGTTCACTGCCTATCCCAGGCGCAAGTATGTGGCGGATACAGACCACGGCAAGGTCCTGAAGGAGCGGATGGATGACCTGCTCATGCTTCTGGAGGCCTGCCGGGCAGGACGGATCAATCTGCAGAAATAAACCTTTTCAGCAGCCGGATTACCCTCCGGCTGTTTTGTATACTGCTTATGGTTTGCAGGAATTCCTCTCTCATTCTCGAAACCTTCACACATGTTCAGAAAGACGGTGATGCGAATGGTTCCCTTCGGTGTGTTCTATCTCGACAAGGAGAAGGACATCGTGGTCACCCTCTCCACAAGGGAAGAAAACGGCAGGTGCATCATGGACTATGTCCTGCGCACACCAAACCATGCCACGGGCAACCTCATCACGAACCTGGCACGGCTCTGCCATCTCCCCCTGTCCATGGATGAAAACGGTCTGCTCATCATCCGCGGCACCCTTCCCTGCTATATCGACAGCGACAACCACCCTGTCTATGTTTTCCGGCTTCTGGATACCAAGGTGGCCAACATCTATCCGGACGGCAGGATCCAGCGGAAGGCCTCCATACCGGCCATTTCCAAGACCCTCATGAGCCAGACCAAGGATTACCGGCTGGATTTCAAAAAAACCGTGGTGAAAACCTACATTCTGGAGGAGTGCAAGTTCCGCACGGACCTGCACACCCACATGAACGCCAACCTGAGCCCGGATGTGCTCATCGCCCTGGGCATCCGCCACCAGATCCGCTATCCCCTCTACTATATCCGGAAGCTGGGGCTCACATGCACCCCGGAGCAGGAAGAGATGCTGACGCAGCGGCATGATGAGACGGCGCAGCGATTTCAGGATTCTCCTCTCAAGGGCAGGTACCTGGAGCGGAAGATCCGGGACAACACCTTTCTCAATTTTGCCTCCCTGATCCTGGACTCGCCGGAAAACAGCGCCTTCAACCTTCCCCGCATCCGGGCTTCTCTGGCCATTCTCAAGGACGGTCAGGCTGTGTTTACCAACCTTGAGAAGGTCTATCTGTACCGCTATGTCTTCTGCAAGGGACAGGAAAGTGATGACAGGACCCTGCTTTCCCCGTATAAGATAAACGCCCTGCCGGACCCGGATATCCGGGCCTATCTTGAAAGGATGGAGCAGGACCGTCTGAACCCGGCGTATGCTTCCAATACGGTTTTCCAGGATAAGCTTCTCTGGATTGCCCGCAGCTATGCCTCCCGGGGCATACGCTATGTGGAAATCTCCGATACTACCCTGGTCAAAAGGGACGCGGCACCGGAGTTCCTGAGGCAGGCCCATGCGGTGCTGCCCGCCATTGAGCGGGAAACCGGGGTTACCCTCCGCTTTCTTGCCGCCTTCCGCCGCACGCCCCTGACCATCATCAAGGATCAGATCGTTTCAGACACCATGCAGGAGAACCTGCTGGTGCTCAGGAGCATTGCCGGGGATCCCTATGTGGCCGGCAGTGACATCATCGGGGAGGAGATTAACGACATCCGGGAACTGTCCCCCCTCATATCCGAGATTGTCCATCTTGCCGCATCCTGTCCCGGCTTTGTCATCCGCATCCATGCCGGTGAAAACGACGGGCTGCGGGACAATGTGCTCAACAGCCTGCGCTGTGTCACGGGAAGCCTTGCCCCGGGCCAGCCCATGCCGGCTCTGCGCATCGGCCACGGCCTGTATACCGCCAATCTTTCGTCTGCAAAAGGGCGGCAGCTCATGCAGGCCCTGGCGGATACCGGCACCGTGCTGGAATTCCAGATTTCCTCAAACGTCCGCCTCAACAACCTGACCTCCCTTGAAAACCATCCCCTGAAGACCTATCTGAACCACGGTGTGGCCTGCGTGCAGGGGACGGACGGGGGCGCACTGTACGGCACGGATTCCATCGACGAGGAGCTGTCCCTGGAAAAGCTCCTGAACCTCTCCAGGGATGACCTGCTGGCCATGCGGAAAACCGAGCAGGCCATCTATGAAAAGAGCATGAAGGTGTTCAGGGACAAAACCCTGCGCTTTGAAAGGGACCTGAAGGGGCAGGATGTGCGGAAATTCTATGAAGACCGCATCGCCTCCATTAAGGAGAGCAGCACGCCCCTTCTGGCCCGGGCGGCGGCCCTGGACAGCCTCGCATGTCTTCAGGATGAAATTGCAGAGCTTCCCCTGAACCGGGTCCCGGTCATGGTGCTGGGCGGATCCTTTAACCAGGATACCCATACCACGCGTCTTCATCCGGACATTCTCCGGATGCTGGATGACCTGCTGGAGGGCGCTGATCCGGAAAAATGCTTCTTCGTCATAGGGCCGAGCCTGAAGGGGTATGAAAAGTATCTTCTGGAAAAGGGCCGGGGAAAATATGACTTCTATGCCTTTGTCCCCTCCCGCATCACGCACCGGGAAGCCGAAGCCATAAAGAGGGAGGGCCTTAAGATCCGGGTATCCATTGAGCCCGCCAGACTTGCCGTGTACAAGAGCTTTGCCTTTGAGATTTTCAAGCGCAGGCCTTCCGTTCTCATCTGCCTTGACGGAAACACCGCCGGGACCAACATGATACAGGAAGCAAAAAACGGCAAACGCAAGTGCCATATCTTCGTCTCCAGCCATGCCAGGGCGCTGCGGGCCAAGGCCATGTCCCTGGAGGGGTACTGCACTCTCTTTGACGGCAGGGATGCGGTGCCTGACATGATACGGGCGGTGGAAACCTGCTATCCGGAAAACTGGTACAGACAGGAGGAATCATGAGCATACCTGAACTGCTTTTATGGATCCTCGCTGCCCTGGTTTCATATATCATCAAGGGGCTGTGCGGCTTTGCCAACACCCTGGTGTTTACCGGGATCCTGAACTTTCAGGCGGACAACGTGCGCATCTCCCCGGTGGACCTTCTCATCGGCTTTCCGGGCAACGCGGTCCTGGCTTTCAGGGAAAGAAAGCACATCCGCCCGAAGCTTTGCATCCGGCTTTCCCTTCTTCTCCTCCTTGGCAGCACCGCCGGCGGCCTGTTTTTAAAATATGTGGATGCCCGGATTGTGCGCCCCCTATTCGGTCTCCTCATCATCCTCTTAAGCCTTGAAATGCTTCTGCGCACAAAGCGCAGGGCTAAGCCCATGCCGGACTGGCTTGCCAATATTCTGGGGCTTATCTCGGGCCTTCTGTGCGGCATGTACGGCGTAGGCGCACTGCTGGGGGTATACATCAGCCAGGTGACCGAGGATACCCACGCCTTCAAGGCCAATATCTGCACCATCTTCATGGTGGAGAATATCTACCGCATCATCCTGTATGCGTGTACCGGCATCCTGACGCTTAAAGTCCTGCGTCTGGCCCTGATTCTCATCCCCTTTATGCTCCTGGGCCTGTACCTGGGCATGCACTTTTCCGGCAGAATCCCGGAAAAGAAGGTCCGGCTTCTGGTGATCTTTTTTCTCATCGTCTCCGGCATCATGCTCATTGTCCAGTCCCTTCTCTGATATTTCTTCATTCAACACCACATTACCAGAACTTATACGAAAAGGAGACCTTCATATGGAACTTCGCGGAAAGACCATCAATGTAATCGGAGACAGCATCACCCAGGGGGCCGGTGCCTCCAGCCCTGAAACCTGCTACTGCGCCGTACTGGCAGACATGTTCTCCGTAAAAGTCAACAACTACGGTGTGGGCGGCACAAGGATTGCAAGACAGAATCCCTATACGGACGATCCCTATGACCAGGATTTCTGCCTCCGGGTCCGGGACATGGACAAAAATGCTGACGCCGTGGTGGTCTTTGGCGGCACCAATGACTACGGCCACGGCAACGCGCCCCTGGGAAAGATGAGCGACAGAACCCCTGCCACCTTCTACGGCGCCTGCCATGACCTGATGAACTATCTTGTGGAAAACTATACAGACAAGCCCATCCTCATCTGCACCCCCCTCAGGTGCCACGGGGAGAACAACCCCCGCATGGATGAAGCGGATACGATGGGCCCAAAGACCCTTCTGACCTACAGAAATGCCATTCTGGAGGTGGCCCTGTACTATTCCCTGCCCGTTCTGGACCTGTATGCCGTCTCCGGCATGCAGCCTGAGCTGCAGGTTGTCCGGGAGCGCCTCATGCCCGACGGCCTCCATCCCAGCGATGCGGGGCACAGGATCCTGGCAAGGAAAATCGGAATGGCCCTTCAGATGCTGTAAGGAGACATACCTATGCAAAATCCAGTCCGTCCCGTACCCCAGATGCGGATCCGGGAGAAGGTGGACGAGTGCATGGCCCGCCTGGATTACGCCGGGGTTGAGCGGATCCTTTCCTACTGGCTTTCGGAGGCGCAGCAGGGAGGCGACAAAAGGGGCGAGCTCATGATCCGAAGCGAACTCACCGGGCACTTCAGAAAAACCGGGGATAAGCAAAAGGCGTATGAGCACGGGGAAGCTTCCCTTAACCTGGTGTTTTCCCTGGGCCTTCAGGGAAGCCTGAGCCATGCCACTGCCCTGATCAACCTGGCCACCGCCTGCACCGCTTTTTCAGATTATGAAAAAGGCCTTGCGTATTTTGAGCAGGCAAAGGAGATATGTCTTGCAAGTCCATCCGCCGACCCGTCCCTTCTGGGTGGCCTGTGCAACAATATGGGGCTGGCCCTGACTGCCCTTTCGCGGTACGGGGAAGCCCTTGACCTGTACGGGCAGGCCCTTGAACACATGAAGCAGGTTCCCTCCGGGGAGCTGGAACAGGCGGTTACCTTTCTTAACATGGCGGACACGGTGAAAAGCCGGGACGGCATGGAAAAGGGGGAAGCGGAGATCTGCTCGTACCTGGATCAGGCCAGCAGCCTTCTTCATACACCTTCCCTGCCCCGGGACGGCTACTACGCCTACATCTGCGGACGCTGCGCCCCGGTGTTTGATTTTTACGGATACTTTATGGAAGCGGAAAACCTGAAAAACATTGCGGAGAAAATCCATGAAAGGTCTTGAACTGGCAAAAAGCTATTTTGAAACCTGTGCCCTGCCCGTGCTTGTTTCTTCCTTCCAGGACCTGCTCCCTTATCTGGCAGCAGGCCTTGCGGGCAGCGGTTCTGAGTGTTTCGGTTTTGACGATCCTGTCTCCCGGGATCATGATTTTGAACCCGGTTTCTGTCTCTTTCTCCCCGGCGAGGATACGGTCAGCCGGCGGGATGCCTTCCTGCTGGAGCGGGCCATGGACAAACTGCCCCGGGAATTCATGGGCTTTAAGAGGTCCCTCATGCAGCCCGTTGGCGGCAGCAGGCACGGCGTCATGCGCACCCAGGCCTGGTTCCTTGACAAAACCGGGTCAGAGGACGGAAACCTGACGCCCATGCAGTGGCTGCACCTGCCGGACTACGCCCTGGCTGAAGCCGTCAACGGGGAGATCTTCCTGGACAACCTGGGGGAAGTGACGGAAATCCGCAGCCGTCTTTCCCATTATCCCGAGGATATACGCAGAAAGAAACTGGCGGGCCATCTGCTGCTTATGGCCCAGAGCGGACAGTACAACTACAGCCGGTGTCTGAAACACGGGGAGACCGGGGCCGCCCAGCTGGCGGTAAACACCTTTGCGGGCAGCTGCATGCAGAGCGTGTTTCTCTTAAACCGGGTCTATCAGCCCTTTTACAAATGGAGCTTCCGGGCCATGCGCGGCCTGCCCAGGCTTTCCCTTCTGGCGGAGTGCCTGGAATACCTGATCACCACCGGCAATGATCCCGACACGGCCAGGGAAAAGCAGGAACTCATGGAGAGCATGGCCGGGGACATCATCCTTGAGCTTAAAGAACAGCAGTTGACCGGCGCCACCTGTCAGGACCTTGAAAAGCACGCCTATTCGGTCCAGGACGGCATCCGGGACAGCGAAATTCGGAACATGCATATCCTCGCCGGCGTCTGAGACCCATCCGACACTTCCAAGCAGAAGGAGACACATATGCAAATCTTCGGCCTGCAGAAAATGACCCTGCTGGACTATCCCGGCAGGGTGGCCTGTACAGTATTCCTGGGCGGCTGTGATTTCCGCTGCCCTTTCTGCCACAATTTCGGTCTGGTGGACGGCACGGACCGGCCCCAGATGACGGACGGGGCGCTTCTGGATTTCCTGAAAACCCGCAAAGGCCTTCTGGACGGCGTGGCCATAACCGGCGGGGAGCCCTGTCTGCAGCCGGGGCTGTATGACCTGGTTTCGGCCATACATGACCTTGGTTTTTCCGTCAAGCTGGACACCAACGGCTGCCATCCGGACATGCTCCGCCGCCTGATGGACGCTTCCCTTGTGGACTATGTGGCCATGGACATCAAAAACAGCCCTGAAAAGTATGCCATGACGGCGGGCCTTCCGTCCCTGAACCTTGAGCCCGTTCAGGAAAGCATGGACCTGCTGATGCACGCTCATGCGGCATTTGAGTTCCGCACCACGGTGGTGGAAGAGCTGCATACCCTTACAGACTTTGAAGCCATAGGGCCCTGGATTCACGGCGCCCCTGCCTACTATCTGCAGCCCTTTGTGGACCGGGAGAGCGTGCCCTTCGGAGGACTGCATGCCCCCTCCTCAGAAGCCCTGAAAGAATATGCCGACGCGGTCAGGCCCCATGTGGGCAAGGTGGAAATCCGCGGGAAATAAAACACAGAGAGAGAGGACACAACCATGTCAAACCCTGCCATTGTACAAGGTGCAACCTGGCGCCTTACCGTGCTGACCGACAGGCTCATCCGCATTGAGCAGGACCCTGCCGGCAGGTTTGCTGACCTTCCCTCCCAGGCTGTCCGTACAAGGAGCTTCCCTTCCGTGCCGGACTATACCGTAACGGAAAAAGACGATGTGCTGACCCTCAGGACGGACGCGGTGACATTGATACTCAAAACCTCCTGTCCCTTTTCTCCGGCCACCCTGTCCATCCAGTACCGCACAGGCGAAATCTGGCGCTACGGGGACAGGGCAGACAATCCGTATGACAAACTCCGCGGCACGGTGCGCACCCTGGACGGGGTGAACGGGGAAATCCCCCTGCCTCCCAGTCTCATGACCCGCTTTGACTTCTCGGAACTTGACGACAGCCACACCCTGCTGCGTCGTGAGGACGGCAGCTATGTGCACAGGGGCGAAAACACGGTGGACCTGTTTGTCTTCGGGTATGCCAGAAGGTACCGGGAACTGCTTCAGGTTTTCTATCAGCTCACCGGCGCTGTGCCCCTTCTGCCCAGGTACGCCATGGGCAACATGTGGTCCCGGTACTATTCCTATAAGCAGGATGAGTACCTTGAGCTGATGGACCGCTTCCTTGAGGAGGGCATCCCGCTTACCGTGGGTGTAGTTGACATGGGATGGCACCTGGAAGGCTGGACCGGCTACACCTGGGACCCGGCCTGTTTCCCGGACTATAAGGCGTTCCTCAGGGAAATGCACGACCGGGACCTGGAAGTCACATTGAACCTGCACCCTGCCAACGGCGTTGCACCCTATGAGGCCATGTACAAGGAGATGGCAGAGGCTGTGCACCAGACCGACGGGGCCCGCATTCTCTTTGACCTGACGGATCCCGTTTTCCGCAAAGCCTATTTTGACATCCTCCACCATCCCTATGAAAGGGACGGCGTCACCTTCTGGTGGATCGACTGGCAGCAGGGACCCTATTCCCGCGTGGAGGGACTGGATCCCCTGTACCTGCTCAATGAGGCCCACCGGGAAGACATGGAAGAGCAGGGCAAACGCCCCTTCATGCTCTCCCGTTACTGCGGCCCCGGCGCCCACCGCTATCCCGCCGGCTTCTCCGGGGACACGGTGGTGACCTGGGAAAGCCTCCGCTTCCAGCCCTATTTCACCGCCTGCGCCTCCAATGTGGGCTTCTCCTGGTGGAGCCACGACATAGGCGGCCACATGGGCGGCGTGCGGGATGACGAACTGGCGGTAAGATGGGTCCAGTTCGGCGTGTTCTCCCCCATCATGCGGCTGCACAGCACCAGCCATCCCCTGATGGGCAAGGAGCCCTGGAACTTTGGAACGCAGGCCTGTGAGGTCATGAAAAAGTATCTGAAGCTCAGAAGCGACCTCATCCCCTACCTGTATACCATGAACGAGCGGGCCAGCCGCGGAAAGCCCCTGACGGAGCCCCTGTGCCACCTGTGGCCGGATGATCAGCAGACATATAAAACAAACTACCGCAATGAATATGTCTTCGGCAGCCAGCTTCTCATTTCCCCCATAACGGAAAAGACCAGCCCCGTCACGGGGATGGCCTCTGTGGACACCTACCTTCCGGAAGGCAGATGGTATGACTTTTTCACGGGGTATGAATACCGGGGCGGCCAGACCGTCAGGATGTGCCGGAGCCTTTCCGGCATGCCGGTCCTGGTCCGTGAGGGCGGCATCCTGCCCCTTGACGGGGAGGAAGTGCATCACGGAACCTACAATCCTTCCAGTCTTGTGGTCCATGTCTTCCCGGGGAGGGAGGGAAGCTTCTCCCTGTATGAGGACGACGGGAAGACCCTGGCCTATCAGGAGGGACACAGCATCGTCACAAGGCTCTCCCAGTCCTGCACCGACAAACTGGTCTTCACCATCTCATCCCCTGAGGGTGACAGCGCCCTTCAGGTACCTGACCGGTGCTGGACCATTGTCTTCAGGCACAGGAAGCCGGTGATGCCAAGGGTTCTGGAAAACGGAAAGGAAAAGGCATACCTGTTTTATGACACTGAACAGGACGGCTTCTCCATCAGCCTTGAGCGCGTCAACGGCAGGGTGGAGATCATCTTTGACACCGTCCCCGAGATCCTGCCAAACGACACCATGACAGATATGCTGGAGCTGGTCCGCCGTTTCCAGGGCAGCCATAACCTGAAACAGACCCTCTACGATCTCCTGGTGGGCGGCGCCACATCCCTTCAGGTACTCAGCACCCTGTATAAGGAGAAAGCGGATCCGGCCCTGACGGATGCCCTGATGGAGCTTCTTTGCCTTAAGACCGGCGAAAAACGCTGATCAGCCGAACCTGAGCTTTTTCAGGTCTGTAACAATCCCGGGCAGAACACGGAGGACTTCATCGATTTCTTCCTCCGTGTTTTCTGCGCCCAGGGAGAATCTCAGGGAGGCGTGCGCCGTCTCTGTGTCCCTCCCTATGGCCAGCAGCACATGGCTGGGATCCAGACTCCCTGCGGTGCAGGCGCTTCCGGAGGATGCGGCAATGCCCTCCAGGTCAAGGCGCAGCAGCACGGATTCCCCCTGTACATCCTGTATGGATACATTCAGGTTTCCGGGCAGCCTGTCCTTCTCGGGGCCGTTCAGGATCAGGCCCGGTATTAACCGCACCATGCCCTGCCAGAGGCGGTCCCTGAGGGAACGCATGCGCCGGGCATGCTCCGGCATCTTGGAAACGGCATCTGATATGGCGGTGCCAAGGCCCACAATACCCGGCAGGTTCTCGGTGCCGGCCCGCATGTGCCGCTCCTGTTCGCCGCCGTGCATGAGACGGTCCAGCCGTGTCCCCTGACGCACATACAGGGCACCCATGCCCTTGGGGCCGCCAAATTTGTGGGCGCTTAAGGAAAGCATATCCACCTGAAGATCGTTAACATTGACAGGGATGGCGCCCACTGCCTGCACCGCATCGGTATGCATGCAGATGCCGCGGCTTTTTGCAATCCCAGCAATCTCCTGGGTGGGCTCCAGGGTCCCGATCTCGTTGTTGGCCATCATGACGGAAATCAGAATGGTATCCGGCCGTATGGCAGCGCGGACATCTTCCGGATCCACCCGGCCTTCTTCATCTACGGGCAGGTATGTCACTTCAAAACCCTGTTTTTCAAGCCATGCACATGTATTCAGCACCGCATGGTGTTCCACCCGGCTGGTGATGATGTGCCGTCCCCTGTCCTTTAAGGCAAAGGCGCTCCCTTTGATGGCCCAGTTATCACTCTCGGTGCCGCCGGAGGTAAAGTAGATTTCCCCGGCGCTGTCCGCCCCAAGGGCGGCCTGGACCTGCCTGCGGGCTCCCTCCACGGCTTTTCTGGCATCCCTGCCTGTTCCGTGTATGCTGGATGCATTGCCGAAACACTGCCGGAAATACGGCAGCATGCTTTCCAGCACATGCTCGGTCACCGGTGTGGTCCCGGCGTGGTCCAGATAGATTCGGTCCATGTGTTCTTTCCTCCTTGGTCTCAGCCCCTTCAGGCTGCAGGATGGAGTATACGGGATGCCGCCTGCCTTGTCCAGAAATTCATGCCCCCAACTGTTTGAGAAGGTGACGAAAATGCGACGCAATCTGTTTTTTCTGCTGCTTGTCTGCCTTATGCTCCATGCCCTGTCTGCCCTTGGTGAATCGGATCTTAAGATCTCCGAGATCATGGCCAGCAACGGAACCTGGAAGGACAGCCACGCCTATGACTGGGTGGAGATTGTAAACCAGGGCAAAAGCACGGTGGACCTGTCAGGCTTCGGCCTCAGCGATGCGAAGAAAAACCCCATGAAATGGCAGTTCCCGGAGGGGACAAAAATCAAAAGCGGCGCATACATCATCGTCTACTGCACAGGTGAGGAAATGGATCCCGGAAAAAGCGGGGTCTATTACGCAAACTTCAAGCTCAGTGCAGACGGCGACGATATCCTGCTCACATCCCCGGAGGGGGAAACCCTGGACCATGTGCGTTTTCCGGCTCAGTTCGGCAACATCTCCTGGGGCACGCCTGCCGGCGGCGGGGACATGGGCTACTTTGAAACGGCCACACCCGGGAAAAAGAACGGGAAACAGGTTTTTGCCCGCCGGACCCTGACCCCGGAGATCCTGACAGAGGGCGGTTTTTACGACGAGACTGTCACGGTTTTTGCAAAGGGACCTGAAGGGGCAGAGCTGCGCTATACCCTGGACGGTGACACCCCCACCACCTCCTCAAAGCGCTTTCCGGAGGATGGCCTGACCATCTCATCCACTTCTTCCCTGCGCCTGAGGGCCTTTGAAAAGGACGCGGTGCCCTCCGCCACGGTGTGCAGAAGCTACCTCATCGGGGAAGACATCCCGGTATCGGTGGTATGCATCACCACGGACGAGAGCTATCTGTTCGGAAAAAAAGCCGGCGCCCTGGCCAAGGGAACCGGCGCTGTGCCAAACTATGACAAACCCTATGAGTACCCCATCCATATTGAGTATTTCGATACGGAGGGCAACTGTCTCATCAACCAGATGGGCTCCTTTACCGCCAGCGGACACAGCGCCCGCCAGAACGCCCAGAAATCCATAGCCATCTATGCCCGCAAGGCATATGGGCCTGAGTACTTTGAATTCAATCCCTTCCCCAACAGGGACTATACACACTATAAGTCCCTGCTGCTCCGCTCCACCAATTCGGACGCCTATTCCGAGCGCATGCGGGACGTGGTCTTCACCTCCATGGCGGAACCCCTGGACCTGTGCTATCAGGATGCCCTGCCCATCGTGCTGTTCATCAACGGGGAATACTGGGGACACTACAATCTCCGGGAGAAGATCAACAAGTATATGGTGGCCCAGTGGGAGGGGCTGAACCTGGAAGACGAGGAAACGGTGGACGCCATCGACATTCTGGCCCGCACGGGTTCAGATGACTATGTGCAGAACGGTTCCAACAAAGACTGGCTTGAGCTGTGCAGCTTCTGCAAGACGGAGGACCTGAACATACCCGAAAACCTGGCATATGTGGAAGCGGCTCTTGATATCGACAACCTTTTTACCCATGCTTCCTATGAGATCATCTCCGGCAATTCCGACATCACCAATGTGCGCATGTACCGCCTGCCGGGCAGAAAATGGAAATATCTCCTCTTTGATGTGGAAGCCAGTTTCGGCTCCGGTTCCGATTCGGATGTGACGCCGCTGAACAACTATATCAAGCCGGTCTCCGCCAAGTATGCGGCCTTCCGGCACGAACCCCTCAACGCCCTTCTGGCGGTGCCTGAGATGAAAGCCCGCTTCCTGACCCGCTTTGCAGAGGTCCTGGAAGCTTCCTTCCTCTGGCCCTATGTGGAAGCACACTTTGAGCCCTGGGAGGCGGTGCTGGAAGAGCTTTTGCCCCGGCACATCCAGAGATGGAAGAACATGACCATGAAGAACTGGCGGAAAAATGTCAATGCCACGAAATACTATGCCCGGGTCCGGCCGAAAAAGATTGTCTCCATGCTGGCAAAGCGCATGAAGCTGACGGGTGAGGAAGTGCAGCAGTATTTTGGCAGCGTGCAGCAGAAACTGGAGGATCTCAACACCCTGAAGGAGTAGATGCTTTTTCCGCCTGCCGGATGATCTCCCGGGTCTGGGCCCAGGCTTTTGGCGTCCCCGCAATAACGGAGCTTGGGCAGGACATGGAAACGGGACTCCCGTCCATCTGGGTAATCCGGCAGCCGGCTTCCTCCAGGATCACCACGGAAGCCGCATAGTCCCAGGGCTTCAGGACATACTCCGTATACACCACGGCAGCACCCGCTGCCACCAGGGACAGGGCAACGGCAGCCGTTCCCAGGGAGCGGATGCCAAGGGCCTTTTCAAACAGTTCCCACACGCAGAGAAAGAGGGCGTCAATGTGTTCCCGGTTGTAGGCCACGCAGCCAAATAATGCCAGGCCTTCCTCCAGGGGGACATCTTCCGCTTTGAGTCTTCTTCCGTTCCGGAAGGCTCCGTGCCCGCGCCAGGCGCGGAACATATCGTCCGTATAGGGGTTGTACACAAATCCTGCCTCGGGCTTTCCGTCTTTCAGCAGGCCTGCGGATACACAGGACAGGGACATGTCAAAGAGGAAATTCGTGGTGCCATCGATGGGGTCCACAATAAAGACATACCCCATGGGCAGATGGGCATCGAACCGGTCGTTCTCCTCCCCCATGAACACGGCTTCCGGCAGAATCCCGGAAAAAGCTTCCTCAAGATATACCTGGTTTCTGCGGTCATATTCGGTGACGAAATTGGAACGCCCTTCCTTCTTTTCGATGCCGTCCTTTTCCACATGGGCCTGCTTCATCATGCGTCCTGCCGTCCGGACGGCTTCTTCCATGGCAAGGAGAATCCCTTCTGTCAGATCTGTCATGCTGTTTTTCCTCCCTTGAGCTCCCTGGCCCTGTGCCGGGGAGAATGCTTATATAGGCAGGGTTACATCTTAGACAGATTCCTTCTATTGTCAATGTGTCATTCATGTGCGGCAGGAAACGCGATACGGGAGGTAATCTTATGACATTTCTGTTTATCCTCTCTCTTGGTCTTCTCCTGATTCCCAGGGAGAAAGGGGCACCTGAGGCAGAACCCCTGTCAGCGGAGAGCCTGCTTCCCTGGAAAGGTTTCTGCACCCTCCTGATCCTCTTAAGCCACTATATGGGCTATATCACAGAAACGCCCGGGGACGAAACCTATCTGCTGATCCGCAGCGGCATGGACCAGACCGTGGTGGTGCTCTTTTTCTTCAGCGCCGGCTTTGGCATGACGCGTCGTTTTCTTTCGTCTCCGGCATACCTTAAGCGCCTTCCCGGCAAAATGGCCCGCGTATGGCTTCTTTCCCTGGTATCTGTCCTCTGTATGCTTGTCACCCAGACCCTGCGGGGCAGGTCCTATGAAATCCATACCGTCCTTCTGGCCCTGATTCCCTTTGCAAACCTGGGCAACAGCCCCTGGTTCATTCTCATGTACCTTCTTGTCTGCCTGATTTTCCTCATCTCCTTCCGCTTTGCCCCGCCTCCCCTGGCAGCCCTGCTCTGCTGCCTGCTTACCCTGGGCCTCATGTCCGGCGGGATTGCCATGGAGCTGGATGCCTACTGGTACGATTCGGTCCTTCTCTTCCCCCTTGGGGTCTTTCTTGCCTTTGTCCCTGACCGTATGCTTAAGAAGGTACAGGAAAACAGTCTGCTGTGGCTGGGCCTTGTCAGTATCTCGGTCCTGTCCCTGGTATGGCTTTACTGTTTCCATACCCGGTCCCTTCTTTTCCATGAAGGATACCTTCTCTCCGCCTGTCTTATAGTGCTTCTTGTGTCCCTGCGCCATCATCCCGGCAGCCGGCTTCTCTCTTTCCTTGGGCAGCATGCCCTGTCAGTCTACCTTTTCCAGAGGCTGCCCATGATTCTGATGTATGAAACCGGCATGGCAGACATGGTCCCGCATCTGTCCTTCCCGGCGGTGCTGGCCCTTATCTGTTTTCTTGCCCTCCTGGCGGATACCGTGCAGGCCCGCCTGACAGCGGCACTGCGTGCCCGCAGAAAGGCTTAAGCAGAGGCAATGGGGCTTTCTTTGATGAAACGTTTCATGAATTCGCATTTTTCCGACCGGAAACCGTATTCCCATGTCCCTGAAAAACAGTCGGATACAGGATTCATGTAACGTTTCATTACATAAGTTCAAAAACCCGGCGTGACGCGTCACGCCGGGTTTCTGTATCTGCCGTATATCTGTATTCAGGCTTACTCCACCGTTACGGATTTGGCCAGGTTTCTGGGCTTATCCACGTCAATGCCCCGGGACAGGGACACATAGTAGGCCAGAAGCTGCAGGGGCACCACCACCAGGTTCGGATAGAGCACATCCTCCGTCCTGGGCACATAGATGGTGAAATCCGCCTGGTCCTCCATATCGTAGTTGCCTTCCATGGTCAGGGCCAGCAGTGTGCCGCCCCTGGCGCGGACTTCCACCATATTGGAGACTTCCTTCTCCATCAGGTCCTTCTGGGTGGCCACCGCCAGCACCATGGAACCCTTTTCAATCAGGGAGATGGTGCCGTGTTTCAGCTCCCCGGCGGCATAGGCCTCCGCATGGATATAGGAGATTTCCTTGAGTTTCAGGGCACCCTCCAGCACGGAGGCATAGTCAAGACCACGGCCGATGAAGAAGGCATCCCTGGTATTGGCATATTTTCCTGCCAGCCACTGCATCCTGGCTTCACCCCGGAGAATCTCCCGGATCTGCTCTGGCATTTTCAGCAGGGCTTCCACATGGGCTGCATACGTGTCATCGTCCACCACACCCCGGATCCTGCCGAAATGCAGGGCCAGCATGACACAAGCCGCCAGCTGGGTAGAATATGCCTTGGTGGTGGCCACGGCGATTTCAGGACCTGCCGCGGTATAGAACACCCTGTCCGCTTCCCTGGCTATGGAAGATCCCACCACATTGACAATGGCCAGGCTCAGCATCCCCTGCTGCTTCCCGTAGCGGAGGGCTGCCAGGGAGTCTGCGGTCTCACCGCTCTGGCTGACCACCATGAGCATGGTGCCTTCCTCCAGCACCGGGTCACGGTAACGGAACTCACTGGCCAGGTCCACATCCACAGGAATCCGGGCCATGCGTTCCATGATGTACTTGGCTGTCATGCACACATGCCAGGCGGAGCCGCAGGCAGCCATCTGGATATGCCGGATGCCCCGGATTTCATCGTCTGACATGCCCAGCTCGTCCATGACGATCCTGCCGTCCCGGATATGGGGCCGGATGGTATCCTCCATGGCCTTGGGCTGCTCATGGATTTCCTTGAGCATGAAGTGGGCATACCCGCCCTTTTCCGCTGCCTCCACGTCCCAGGAAACCGTGGTGAATTCCTTTTCAATGGGCTCACCGTCCAGGTTAAAGAAGGTGATTCCTTCCGGAGAAAGCCGGACAATCTCCATGTTTTCCAGGTACGCCACATTCCTTGTCCAGGGCAGAATGGCGGGCACGTCACTGGCGATGAAGCTGCCCTCAGGGGATGTGGCTGCAATGAGGGGTGAATCCCGGCGGATGCCGTACACCTCACCGGGACGCTCCTCAAAGAGGATGCCCAGGGCAAAGGAACCCTTAAGGTGCATGACGGTACGGACAATGGCGTCCACCGGATCGCCATGGTCATAGTAATGTAGCAGGTGGGCGATGGTTTCCGTGTCCGTTTCGCTCTCAAAGACATAGCCGCGGCCCTGCAGTTTCACCCTGAGTTCCGCGTAGTTCTCGATGATGCCGTTGTGCACCACGGCCACCTTGCCGCCGGAGAGATGGGGGTGGGCATTTTCCACCGTGGGTTCCCCATGGGTGGCCCATCTGGTATGCCCGATCCCGCTGAGTCCCGGCACCGCCTTCCCGTTCTCGGATGCCTCCCGCAGCGCCGACAGACGCCCTTTGACCCGCAGGGCTTTCAGGGGATGGGCCGCATCCCCGTCTGACACGCAGATGCCTGCGGAATCGTATCCGCGGTACTCCAGCCTTTCCAGGCCGTCCATGAGCACAGGTGCCGCCTGGACATGGCCTGTATAGCCTACGATACCGCACATATCAGGATACCGCCCATCCGTCTTCCCGGATTACATTGACCACCCGGTCCACCAGCTGTTCGCAGGTTTCCTTATCCTTGGCTTCCACCATGACGCGGATCACCGGTTCGGTGCCAGACTGGCGCACCAGGATCCTGCCGGAATCGCCCAGCTCCTGGCGCACGGATTCCACAGCGGCCTGGACCTTTTCGTCATCCAGGGTGCCCTTCTTGTCAAGAACCCGGACGTTCTTGAGAACCTGGGGATAGAGAACCATGTCGGCAGCCAGTTCGGAGAGCTTCTTCTTGCGGGCCATCATAACCTCGGCAATCTTAAGGGAGGTCAGGATGCCGTCGCCGGTGGTGGCGTACTTGGAGAAGATGATATGGCCGGACTCCTCACCGCCGATGCGGCAGCCGTGCTCGGACATATACTCATACACATAGCGGTCGCCCACCTGGGTCTGCACATAGCCGATGCCCAGTTCGTCCAGCGCCTTGTACAGGCCAAAGTTGGACATGACGGTGGTCACCACGGTGTTGTTCACCAGCTTCTCCCGCTCCTTCATGTAACGGGCATAGATGAACATGATGTGGTCGCCGGTGATGACATTGCCCTTCTCGTCCACGGCCAGGCAGCGGTCAGCGTCGCCGTCATAGGCAAAGCCCACGTCGCAGTGGTTGTTCACCACGAAATGCTGCAGGCCCTCGATATGGGTGGAGCCGGCATTCTCATTGATGTTCATGCCGTTGGGGTCCGCGTTGATGACATAGGTCTTGGCACCCAGGGCTTCAAACACATTGCGGGCAATGTTCCAGGTGGAGCCGTTGGCGCAGTCCAGGGCCACCCGCATGCCCTTGAAGGAATAGATGCCCAGGGAGATGAGGTAGCCGATATAGCGGTTGCGGCCGGACACATAGTCCACGGTGCAGCCGATCTTTTCCCGGGTGGCCAGGGGCAGTTCATGCCAGGTGCGGCCGAACACTTCCAGCTTGTCGTCCAGGTAGTCTTCCACCAGGGCGATGGTCTCGTCGTCCATCTTTTCGCCGTAGGAGTTGATCAGCTTGATGCCGTTGTCCCAGTAGGGGTTGTGGCTGGCGGAGATCATGATGCCGCAGTCAAAGTCATCCACCCGGGCGATGTAGGCAACGGAGGGGGTGGTGGTCACGTGCATCAGGCAGGCTTCCGCGCCGCTGGCGGTAAGGCCGCCCACCAGAGAATACTCGAACATGTAGCTGGAGCGGCGGGTATCCTTGCCGATGACAATCCTGGGCATGCGCTCATCCCCGCGCTGCCTGCGCTTTTCACCGTAATACCAGCCCAGGAAACGGCCGATTTTATAGGCGTGATCCGCCGTCAGGCCACAGTTGGCCTCTCCGCGGAAACCGTCAGTACCAAAATATCTGCCCATTTGATTTCTTTCCCTTCTTGCAGCTCAGGCTGCTTTTTTGTATAAGAATTTCTTTATTCTGCTTCACGCTGCAGGACAATGTTGCCTGCCTGCTTATAGATCCCGTGGGCCATGACCATGCCCCGCACGCAGGAGAGCGGATAGACTCTGGCGCAGCGCCCGATGACCGTGCCGGGATTGAGCACGGAATTGCAGCCCACTTCCACATGGTCACCCAGGAAAGCGCCGGTCTTCTTAAGGCCGGTCGGCACATTTCCCTCAGGGGTATGAATCACCACCAGGGTCTTGTCGGACTTGACATTGGAGGTGATGGAGCCGGCACCCATGTGGGCATATTCGCCCAGGATGCTGTCGCCCACATAGTTGTAATGCGGAACCTGCACATGGTTAAAGAGAATCACATTCTTCAGTTCCACGGAATTGCCCACCACGCAGTCTTCGCCCACCAGAGCACTGCCCCGGACAAATGCGCCGTGCCGTACCTCCGTGCGCGCCCCGATGATGCATGGGCTGCCCAGATAGGCCGAGGGCATGACGGAAGCCGTCTTATGAACCCAGACATGCTCCGAAACCTCATCATACTCATCCTTGGGAAGCGTTGGCCCCAGGGTAAGGATCAGCTGCTTGATGCCGGAGAGCGCCTCCCAGGGATATGTAAAGGCGGAAAGATACTTTCCTGCCAGGGAAGCCTCAGGATTGTACAGTTCCTGAACAGTTGCACACGTTACGGTCAAGAGATTTTCCTCCAGATCCGTCCTGAATTTGGTGTTTCCACTGGACGGATGAAATGTATCATACAACTTTATTATGCAAAATGCAACGGGATAAAAAGGGCTGCAAACAGACCAGATGCTACTGTTTTTCCGTTTTTTCCCCTTGTCATGTCACGGAAACCGTATGGAACATGAATTGACGATCTTCTCCATTGTGTGTACAATAAAACAAACTATTTCATCCCATGTAGGAATCAAAGCTAAGGAATCAAAGGAGGACAACTTCCCATGCTTTATGAAAATACCATCTGGCTGGGTACCAGCGACAAGGCGGTATGCCTTCTGCCGGAAATGGCCAACCGCCACGGTCTCATCACGGGTGCCACCGGTACGGGCAAGACCGTTACCCTTCAGGTCCTTGCGGAGGGCTTTTCCGCACTGGGTGTCCCGGTTTTCATGGCCGACATCAAGGGTGATCTGAGCGGCATGGTGAAAGCAGGACAGAGTTCTGAAAAAATCACGGCCAGGCTCAGCCAGTGCGGCGTTCCCGGCTTCCAGTTCCGTTCCTATCCGGTGGTCTTCTGGGATGTGTACGGCAAGAGCGGCCATCCCGTCCGGGCCACGGTTTCCCAGATGGGTCCCCTGCTTCTCAGCCGGATGCTGGGACTGAACGAAACCCAGAGCGGGGTCATGAACATTGTCTTCCGCATCGCTGACCGGGAAAACCTGATGCTCCTTGACATCAAGGACCTGAAGGCCATGCTCAAATATGTAGGGGAACATGCCCGGGATTACACCCTGGACTACGGCAATGTCTCCGTGGCATCCATCGGCGCCATCCAGCGTGCCGTGGCCGTGCTGGAGGATCAGGGCGGCGATTCCTTCTTCGGCGAGCCTGCCCTTGACATGAATGACTGGATGCAGACGGATGAGGACGGCCAGGGGAACATCAACATCCTCTCCGCTGACGTGCTCCACCGCAATCCCACCATGTACTCCACCTTCATGCTGTGGCTCCTCTCCGAGCTTTATGAGAACCTGCCTGAAGCCGGCGACCTGGAAAAGCCCCGCATGGTCTTCTTCTTTGACGAAGCGCACCTGCTCTTCAACGGCTGCAGCAAGTCCCTGCTTGAGAAGATCGAGCAGGTTGTCCGCCTCATCCGCTCCAAGGGTGTGGGCATCTTCTTTGTATCCCAGGCGCCCACCGACATTCCCATGACCATCCTGGGCCAGCTGGGCAACCGTATTCAGCATGCCCTCAGGGCCTACACGCCCCTGGACCAGAAAGCCGTCAAGGTGGCAGCCCAGACCTTCCGGGCCAATCCCGCCTTTGACAGCGAAGCGGCCATACAGACCCTGCAGACCGGCGAGGCTCTGGTCTCCTTCCTTGACAGGAAGGGCGCACCGGCAATCGTGGAGCGTGCCACTGTGCTTCCGCCCCAGTCCTTCATCGGTGCCATCGATGAGAATCTCCGCCGCACCTGCATTGAAACCAGCCCCTTCTACGGCGTCTATGAGCAGCCCATCGACCGGGTCAGCGCCTATGAAATGCTGGAACTGAACATGTCCTCCGGCCCCGACACGGAGCCCATGCCGGACCTGGTATACAATCCGGATGTCACCTATGAGGATGCCTACAGCACGGATGACATGTCCTCCCTGGTGTACACCCCCGACACCGACATGCCGGAAGTGCCCGCCATCCATCCGGAAAGCTATGAGCCCAAGCCAACTACCCCCAAGGGCTTTGTGGTCTACGATCCTGTCACCGGGACCTACACCAAGCAGTCCGTTCCCACCATGCAGACGCCTCAGGAAGCCCCCGCACCTGCTCCCGCCCCCGTCATGCATGTCCAGCAGGACGCTGCCCCCGCAACCCAGCAGATGCCGGTTCTGGTCTATGACGCCGCCTCCGGCCAGTACGTCCAGAAGCTGATGGATGTCCAGGTGGACCCCGCCACCGGCGCCATGACTCCCGTCAGGCCCGCCGCTGCCAGGCCCGTGGATCCCAAGGCTGCCGCCGCAGCTGAGAAGGAAGCGGAAAAGCAGAGGAAAGCTGCTGAAAAGGCGGAGAAGGAACGCATTGCCGAGGAGCGCCGCAAGAGGGCGGATGAGCTGCGTGAAGAGAGAGCCGAGCGCGCCCGCAAGAACGACTCGGTCCTGGGCCGCATCCAGAATTCCGTGATCTCCACCGCCTCCCGTGAAGTGACCAAATCCATCACCCGCGGCCTCATGGGCGGAATTTCCGGCCTGTTCGGCGGCAAGAAAAAGTAATATCCGCCGGCATGCATTCAGCTCCATGACCCGGCCTCTTTCCGGGACTTGCATATTCTCCTGAGGTATCGTATAATGCCAGCTGTTCCGAAGAAGGGAAAGGTTCTGGTTATCTGCATCTTCAAGAGACCTGCCGTCCGGTGAAAGGCAGGGGTGCAGCCTGGGATTTCCATCCTGGAGGATGCGGGCGATGAGTCCACGGGGCGTGCCCCTTACAGCACGCATGAGGTCCGCTTTTGCGGACAGACTGGGTGGTACCGCGAGAGCTCTCGCCCCGGAATGGGGAGAGAGCTCTTTTACGGCATAAGGAAAAGGAGGAACATACCCATGCTTGACATTGCCCTGTTGCGCAATGATCCCGACAAAGTACGGGAAAACATCAAAAAGAAGTTCCAGGACCAGAAGCTTCCCCTGGTAGACGAAGTCATCGCTTTTGACAAGGCATACCGGGAAGCCCAGCAGCAGGCTGACGCACTGCGCAACCAGAGGAAGGTCATCTCCAAGCAGATCGGCGCCTTGATGGGAAAAGGCCAGAAGGAAGAGGCTGAGGCAGCCAAGGCCAAGGTGGCAGAGATTGCCGCGGAGCTGGAAGAGCTGGAAAAGAAAGAAGAAGAAATGTCCGCTGAGGTCAAAAAGCGGATGATGGTCATTCCCAACATCATCGATCCTTCCGTACCCATCGGCAAGGACGATTCTGAAAATGTGGAAATCGAGCGCTTCGGCGAGCCTGTGGTTCCTCCCTATGAGATCCCCTATCATGTGGACATCATGGCAAAGCTCAACGGCATTGACATTGATTCCGCCCGCAGGACGTCCGGCAACGGATTCTATTACCTGCTGGGGGATGTGGCCCGTCTCCATTCCGCCATTCTCACCTACAGCCGGGATTTCATGATCGACCGCGGCTTTACCTATGTCATTCCTCCCTTCATGATCCACGGTGACGTGGTCAACGGCGTCATGTCCTTTGCCGAGATGGAGAACATGATGTACAAGATCGAGGGCGAGGACCTGTACCTCATCGGCACCTCCGAGCACTCCATGATCGGCCGGTTCATCGACACCATCCTGGACGAGGAAAAGCTTCCCCTGACCCTCACCAGCTACAGCCCCTGCTTCCGCAAGGAAGTGGGCGCCCACGGCATTGAGGAGCGCGGCGTATACAGGATCCATCAGTTTGAAAAGCAGGAAATGATCGTCATCTGCAAGCCTGAGGATTCTCCCATGTGGTTTGACCGTCTCTGGCAGAACACGGTGGACTTCTTCCGCACCATGGATATCCCGGTGCGCACCCTGGAATGCTGCTCCGGCGACCTGGCTGACCTGAAAGTCAAGTCCCTGGACGTGGAAGCCTGGAGCCCCCGTCAGCAGAAGTATTTCGAAGTGGGTTCCTGCTCCAATCTGGGAGACGCCCAGGCCAGGAGACTGCAGATCCGTGTCAAGGGCAAGGATGGCAAGAAGTATCTGGCCCATACCCTCAACAACACCTGCGTGGCCCCGCCCCGCATGCTCATCGCCTTCCTGGAGAACAACCTCATGGAAGACGGCCGCGTCCGTATCCCCGAAGTGCTGCGCAAGTACATGGGCGGCAAGGAATACATCGGCTGATTTGCCTATTGTCTTAATAGTCCGCATCCGCGGACTTTTTTGCTGCGCATTTATTCCATTCATCCCCGTTTCCTTTCGGTTGCGAAACCGCCTGCAAATGGCTATAATGGCCCTTACACGCTTATTGCCGGACAGGAAAAGAAGGTGTTTCAGACTGTGAATGTGGATCAGCTGGCGGAAGTTCTCCGCAGGAATCAGGATTTCATGGAAAATGTTGTCCGCTGGGAAGAATTGCCTGCCCAGGAAGCCCGGTACGCCCCCTTTCCGGAGGAACTGGACATAAGACTTAAGGATATTCTTAAGACCCGCGGCATCCACAGTCTGTATACCCATCAGGCCCATGCCGTGCAGGAGATTCTCAGGGGAAAAGATGTGGTGGTGGTAACCCCCACCGCATCCGGCAAAACCATGTGCTACAACCTCCCCATACTCTCCTCCATTCTCCGAAATCCGGACAGCCGGGCCCTGTACCTGTTCCCCACCAAGGCCCTTTCCGCCGACCAGGTCCATGAGCTGTACGATCTCATCCAGATGACCGGGGAGGACATCAAGACCTTTACCTATGACGGGGATACCCCGGGCAGCGCAAGAAAAGCCGTCAGGCAGGCGGGCCACATCGTTGTCACCAATCCGGACATGCTGCACTCGGGCATTCTTCCCCACCATACCAAATGGGTCAAGCTCTTTGAAAACCTGAAATACATCGTCATTGACGAAATCCATACCTACCGGGGCGTTTTCGGATCCAACCTGGCCAATGTGCTGCGCCGCCTGATCCGCCTGTGCGACTTTTACGGCAGCAAGCCCCAGTTTATCCTGTGTTCTGCCACCATCGCCAATCCCAAAGAGCTGGCGGAAACCCTGACAGGCAGGGACATCACCCTGATTGACGACAACGGCGCCCCCATGGGCAAACGGCACTTTGTCTTTTACAATCCCCCCGTGGTCAATCAGCAGCTGGGCATCCGGAAAAGCTCCATGGGCGAGGTGCGCCACATTTCCGGCATGCTGCTGAAAAACGGGATCCAGGCCATCACCTTTGCCAAAAGCCGGCTGGTGGTGGAAGTGCTCACCCGCTACCTCAAGGACATGGTGCGGGATCCCCTGGGGAATGCGGGCCGGGTCCGGGGCTACAGAGGCGGGTACCTGCCCACCACCCGTCATGAGATCGAGCGCGGTCTCAGGGAAGGCCGGGTGGATGCGGTGATTTCCACCAATGCCCTGGAACTTGGCATTGACATCGGTGCACTGGATGCCTGTGTACTGTGCGGCTATCCCGGCACCATTGCCAGCAGCTGGCAGCAGGCAGGCAGAGCCGGCCGCCGCAAGGCCAGCTCCATTGTGTTCTTCGTAGCCAGCTCCGCGGCCCTGGACCAGTATATTGTCTCCCATCCGGACTACTTCCTTCAGAAGTCCCCGGAAAACGCCCTCCTGAACCCCGACAACATCTATATTCTCTTAAGCCATTTCAAGTGTGCCGCCTATGAGCTGCCCTTTGAGGACGGGGACAGTTTCGGCAATGCCCCATCCCCGGACCAGCTCCTGGAGTACCTGGAGGATGTCCACATTCTCCGGCACGTGGACGGACGCTATCACTGGATGGCGGATGACTTCCCCGCCTCCAATATATCCCTCAGGTCCGCATCTGCGGAAGAGAACTTCGCCATCATCGACATCACCGACAGTGCCCATCACCGGGTCATCGGGGAAATGGACCGTTTCACCGTTCCCATGCTCCTGCATGAAAATGCCATCTACATGCATGAGGGTGAACAGTATCAGGTGGAGAAACTGGATTTTGACGCCTGCAAGGCGTTTATCCGCAGGGTGGATGTGGGCTACTACACGGATGCGGACCTGAACATCTCCCTGAGCCTGCTGGACATTGAGGAACAGGTGGATGAGCCTCCCCTGCTCTCACGGGCTCTGGGTGAAATCAAGGTCACGGCACTGGTCACCATGTTCAAGAAGATCCGTTTTGACACCCACGAGAACCTGGGCTTTGGCCACGTACGGCTCCCGGAAACCGACATGCACACCGTTGCCATGTGGTGGAAGCTGCCGGAAGACCTGTGCAGCCGCTTCAGCAGCGATACCCTGAAAAACGGCATGCTGGGCGTGGCCAACCTGCTGCGCATTGTCTGTCCCCTGTACCTGATGTGCGCGGCCACCGATGTGGTGGTGGTTTACCAGGTTAAAAGTCCCATTACGGACGCACCCACCATCATCATCTACGACAATTATCCCGGCGGCGTCGGCCTCTCCCAGAAGGCATATGCCATGCAGAAGCTCCTGCTGGAAAAGTGCCTGAGCATTGTGGAAGGCTGCCACTGCGCCCAGGGCTGTCCCTCCTGTGTGGGACCCGTGGGGGAAATCGGGGTAGACGGCAAGGATACGGCCATCAAGCTGCTCCGGGACATGATCCGCCGCTGCTGAAAAACCATTGTGAAAGGAGGGGGCAAAATGAACCTGGCGGAAAAACTGAGGATGATCACCAGCAAGCCGAAGCCGGCGCCTGAAGCAGCCCCTTCCTTTACGGACTGCTGGCAGAGGACCCGGGTCCGTCCCCTGGACGAATTCCCGGAACTATCGTCACTTAACAGCAAAAACCTCATGCTCATGCAGCATGAGGATCTTCCCTCGCCCTTTCTCCCCGGAAAAGTCCTGTTTCTTGATACGGAGACCACGGGACTCAGCGGCGGCGCCGGCACGGTGGCCTTTGAAATCGGCGCAGGCGTGCTGACAAAAGACGGGTTTGCCGTGACCCAGTATGTCATGCGGGATTATCCCGAAGAGAGGTACATGCTGGAAAAGGTTCTGGAAAGGCTGGATGAATGTGATGTCATCTGCACCTTCAACGGCAAATCCTTTGATATTCCCCTGCTGCGCACCCGCTTCATCTTAAACCGTCTTCCCACGGATGTGCTGGACAAGCCCCACCTGGACCTGCTGCACATGGCAAGAAGGCTGTATAAGCTGCGGCTTAAGCAGTGCAGGCTGTCCCGTCTTGAGGAGGAAGTGCTGGGCATCCCCAGGGTGGGCGACCTGCCCGGCAGCGAAGCCCCCGCCCGGTTCCATCAATACCTGCTGACCCATGACTTTGCCCTGCTGGATGACGTGCTTTTCCACAATGAACAGGACGTGGCCAGCATGCTGGCTCTTCTTTCCCATATGTGCGCTGACTACGAAAGCCCCGAAAGAATCGGCCATCAGGAGGACATCTTCTCCATGGCAGGTGCCCTTGACAGGGAAAAGCATGTGCGCCAGTCCCGCCGCTGCTACAGGCTCGTTCCCTCCGGAAGACTCCATGCCGTCTCCCAGATGCGTCTTGCAGACAGCCACAGAAAGAGCGGGGAAAAGGAAAAGGCCCGGGACATCTACCTTGACATGATTATCCGGCATGAAGGCGGAGCGGAGCCCTATATTGCACTGGCCAAGTACTATGAGCATACAGAGCACGATCTGGAAAAGGCCCTGGAGTTTACCCGGAAGGGACTCCTGACGCTGGCGGAACCTACCCTTCTGGACCCGCCCTCTGTACAAGAAACCAGAAATCAGTTACAATACCGCTATGATCGCCTTCAGGGAAGGCTGACCAGGAAAGGACAATGATTCATGGGATTCATGGCATCTTTGAAAGCTCAGAAAGCCTACAACCTGCACGGACAGGGTAAGCTGGATGAAGCAAGAAAGCTGTATGAGGAAGCCATTGCCGGAGGCATGAACATGCCCCGGTATCTGCTTTCTTACTCCATTCTTCTGATCCGCTCCGGTGAATATGAAAAAGCCAGGGATATTCTGAAGAAGACAGAAAAAGCCCCCGGCATGACGGAGGAACAGAAGACCCAGCTGTTCGTCAACTATTCAGCCTGCATGTTCCGTCTGGGATCCATTGACAAGGGCATCAACCTTCTGGAAAAGCGGCACATGAAAGCCGCATGCGGCCTCATTTACCAGACACTGGGCTATCTGTATGTGGAGAAGTTTGATTCCTCCAATATTCCGGACTTTGCAGCCCTGGACAGTGAAAACAAAGCAAAGTACGAAGCGGCCGTGGAGGAAGCCCGGGCAAACACCCTGGAGGGCATGGAACCCGTGCTGCCGGACATGCCAAAGCCTGCCAGGGAGGCATATGAAGAGCATAAGGAAAAAGCCCTCGCCTTCCTGAAGGAAGCCTTGGACTATGACGATGAGGACTCTATCTGCCTTGACAACATGGGCCAGTGGATCTACCGGGTGGAGAACGATAAGGAAAAGGCTCTTCCCTTCTTCCGGAAAGCCATCGAATACAAGGAAACCCAGATTGACACCCTGTATTTCCTCTCCCGTTACGATCTGGACAACGGGGACACGCAGAAAGCCATTTCCCGTCTTGAGCTGGCACTGGAAGGCCGTTTTTCCCCGCTGAATTACGTCACGAAAGATAAGATCGAGAGCGAACTTGCTCGCCTGAAAGGATGACAGAACATGGATACAGAAAACAACACCAGCACGCCTGTGTCTGAAGAAGAAACCGGAACCAAAAAGAATAAGAGAAAGGAATCCAAATCCCTGGGACGTGAAATCCTGGAATGGCTCATGACCATTCTCACCGCTGTGGCCATCGCCCTGGTGATCCGCACATTCATCTTCGAACCTGTCAAGGTGGACGGCGCATCCATGAACGATACCCTGGCTGACGGGGAAGTCATGTTCATCAGCAAGCTGGGATACACATCCTTCCAGTGGATCAACGGCCGCGTTTCCGTCTTTGGGGATCCCCAGCGCTTTGACGTGGTCATCTGCCGGTATCCCAACCGGGGCTTTACCAACTTCGTCAAGCGCATCGTGGGCGTTCCCGGTGACACCATCGCCATCATTGACGGGTACCTGTACGTCAACGGCGAAAAATATGAAGAGCCGTATATCAATGATGATTACCGCACGGGCCGTTTCTCCTACTTCCCGGAAACGGTGGTGGGAGAAGGCCAGTACTTCGTCATGGGCGACCACAGGAACAATTCCAACGACAGCCGCTCCATCGGCACCATTGACAGGTCCATGATTGTGGGCCATGTGGTCCAGGTGCTGCTCCCCTTCTCCAGCTTCCGTTCCGTTCCAAACGGTCTGGATGTGCAGGCCAACTGATGGGGCGGACCCGAAACAATCTATGCATCGCAAAGCATCCACCATACCGCATGTGCAGTATGGTGGATGCTTTTGTCTGTGTCCATGGCTTAAGCACAGGGACAATGCAAAGATTACGGGACCCGGATCCCGTCAATTTCCTCTGTCAGGCGGCAGATTTCGTCAATCAGGGAACCGATATAGTGAATGGTTGCCATGAGAGGCTTTTCCGTGGTGATGTCAAAGCCGGCAATCCTGGCCAGACCAACGGGATCCTGGGTGCCGCCGGCTGAAAGGAACTTTTTCCAGTCCTCCACAGCGCCTGCCCCTTCCTCTTCTATGCGCAGCATGGCCTGGGTCGCCACCGTAAGACCCGCACTGTAGGTATACGGGTACAGACCCATGTAATAATGGGGCTGGCGCATCCAGGTGAGCTCTGCGCCTTCCGGAATCTCAACATCATCACCCCAGAACAGCTCCAGGTTCTTTCTGAAAAGATCACTCAGAATGTCCGCATTCACACTGCCGCCCGCATCTATGATGCGGTACACCTCTCTCTGGTACCATGCTTCCCTGAGGTGGGTGACAAAGTTGTGATAGTACGTGTTGCTGACCTGGTTGGACAGCACCCAGCGGCGGAAACGGGGATCAGTGCTGGTTTTCATCAGGTGATGGGCCAGCAGCAGTTCGTTCATGGTGGAAGGTGCCTCCACAAGATAGGTGGAGGGGTCTTCATCATAGAAGGACTGAGCCCTGCCGCTGTACATGGACTGTCCGGCATGCCCCAGCTCATGGGCCACGGTGAACACATCCGACATGCGGTTGTTCCAGTTCAAAAGAATAAAGGAGTTTGCGCGGTAAATTCCGGAGCAGAAGCCGCCTGTGCTCTTGCCGATGTTCTGGGCAAAGTCAATCCATCTCTCCCTGTAGGCCCTGTCCACCATCTCCACGTAATCATCCCCCAGGATGGCCAGGGCATCCCTGACGTACCGGTGGGACTCCTCTATGGTGACTTTCGGGTCATATGCCGGGTCCACAGCGATCTTAAGGTCCGCAAAGGTCATCCGGTCAAGGCCGTGCAGCTTTCCGAGAAGCCTGGCGTAGCGGCGCATATGGGGTGCCAGATGCCGGGTGATCAGATCGATCTGACGGTCATGCATCTCCCGTGTGACCTTCTGCTCAAACAGCAGGCTGTCAAACACATTGTCGAACCTGCGCAGTTCCGACATGGTTTTTTCCTGGGTTACGCAGGCATTGTATGCCGCAGCCGTGGTGTTCTTGTATTTGTCCAGGGTACCGTAAAAGGCCTTAAAGGCAGCACGGCGTACGGCGCAGTCCGCTTCCAGCTCGTAGTTGTCCTCATAGAGGGAATAGCTCAGGGGGTAGGTTTTCCCCTCTGCTGTGAAGGGATCAAAGGAGATATCCGCCAGCTTCATGGTATTGTAGATGTCATAGGGCACAGACAGGGACCTGCCCAGGGCAGCCAGCGCTTTTTCCGTTTCCGGGGTCAGCATATGGGCCTTTCTCCGGATCATGTCCTCAAGATGTCCACGGCATCCCTTCGCCTTCTCCACGGCAGCTTTCAGTTCCTCCTCCGGGGCTGCCAGGATTTCGCTGTCCACAAAGGCCATATCCCGCTGCATGCGGGTGATCTCATCGCTGACCTTCTCATCCCGCTCGCGCAGGGTGTTGTCCGTATAGTCTGTTTCCACAGCCAGACCGGCATAGCTCCAGATGCGGGAGATCGCCTGCAGGATTCCTTCCATTTCATCCAGGCAGCCCACAATGGCATCTGCGCCATGCAGGCGGCCCGAATAGGTTTCATGAAGCTTTCTGACCGCTTCCTTTGTCTTTTCAAGCTCTTCCCACATCAGCTTTTCTTCGGGATAAATCAGGGACAGATCCCAGGTTTCCTCCACGGGCACATCCCTGCGGGAACGCAATTCCATTCTGAAAACTCCTTTCTGTTACTTTGTCTCAGGCCCGGCTTCAGCCCCTGTGATTCTTCTGCATGCACCTGAGCATGTTTTCCACCAGACGTCCTGAAAACGGCATGAAAAAGTCAGCCACAAAACCCACCAGGAAGGCACAGATCACCGTACCGATGCCTGCGGTTCCGCCAAGGAGCCAGCCTGCCAGCACAAATACGGCATCCGTCACGGTCCTGGTGATGCCAAAGCGGAACCCCGCCTTCTCACTGATCACCAGTGCCACCAGGTCGTTAGGTCCGGTACCTGCTTCCGAGCGTATGACAATGGTCATGCCAAACGCCAGAATGACGCAGCCCAGCACCAGGACAGGAATCCTGACAGGCAGGCCGGTGCTTCCGATCATCAGGGGCTGAAGGGCCCAGGTGAAAAAGTCGATGATGGGCCCGCCGCAGAGCATGCAGACGATGGTGCCGGCCTGAATATAGTGCCTGTCCACCGCCAGAAGGACCAGGATAATGAGAAAGCAGACACCCATATGGACCGTTCCATGGCTTATGGACAGCCCTGCCGCTCCCAGCAGCAGGTGAAGGCCCTGTATCAGCACGTTGAAGGGATCTGCCCCCAGATCCGACAGCAGGAACAGGGTCACACCCAGATGTGCAGTCACCAGGCCGCCAAAGAGGATGATCAGGCGGAAGACTTTCTCCTTTATGCTTCTCATGCCATGTTTTCTCCTTGTTCAGGCGCCGCAGACAGGCGCTTTTTCCGCTGCCTCATGGCAGTCTGCATGGGCTTTTCCGTTATCTTTCAGATGTTCACAGACCCCGTCACGGGATAACGGCGTTTTTCCTTACCCGTTTTTCGCAAAGCGCAGAACCGTTACAGAATGCGGGGCAAAGGTATAGGCGCCCTGGCCGTCCCAGGCAGCAGGATGCGGCACAACGCATTCGGGATGATCCAGACTGTTTTCTGCATCCTCCGGTCCCTCCAGCACTTCGCCCTCTGAAAAGCGGTACCCGGGTATGCTGATCTCTGCCTCCGCGGCTCTTTCAAGGACATTGACCGCCTTGAGATACAGCGTGCCATCCTGAGCCACGCTGGCTGCGGCATAAAGGTTCTCCCGTATCACAGGAAGAACGGGGATATCGCACACGAGAACGTCATCCACATAGCCCATGAGGCGGCGTCCCACCACCTTCAGGCAGAGTCTGTATGCCACCTGATCCTCCAGAGAGAAATTGTTCTGGATCAGGCAGCTGTTCCTGCCCCCGGTCACCATTTCAAAGGCGTTATCCGAGTTCTGCCAGCCGCCCAGGGTCCACTGGCAGAAGTTTTTGCTGTCCATATACCCAAAGCGGATCCTCAGACCCTTTTTTCCGCTTTTGCGGACTACGGTGCAGGACAGGGTAAAATCGTTCTCTGCTTTCCCTATCTCCCGGCTTTCTTCGGGCATGAGGGAGAAGTCTTCCGTCTTTTTCCCGTCTAGTGTCAGGTCCCGGATTTCCATCTCCGTATCATCCGCAAGGATCTGAATCCTGCCGCCAAGGGGCAGCACGGTTTCTTCCGCCTTTCCCTTATCCCCGATATCCAGGGCGACTTCAGCATCCCCCAGGTTCCGCATGAACATGCGCTGCACATGGTAATTCACGGTTTTGCACATGCGCTTCTCATCAAAATAGATCATGTCCGGCTGCCAGTTGGTGTACCGCACATGGCAGAACAGAGGTGCATAGCAGGCCAGTCCCACCGACTGTGTTTTCTCCATTTCGGTCATGAAGGCGGCTTCCGCCAGGGCGTTTCCCATGGTATTGCCCCAGGATGCATACTCGCCCAGGAAAACCTTCGGTCCTTCGGCGGGATATCTGCTGTAGCGGTCCATGTTGGCATAGAACCATTCCGGGGCCTGGTAGTAGTGTTCATCCACCAGTTCAAGCCCCTGTTTTCTGGCATATGCCCAGCCCATGTCAAAGGGACCGCCGGCACATACGGGACCCGCCGAGCCGATGAGACGGATATCCGGGGCCTTTTTGCGGATGGCTTCGGCAAACTTTGCCATATGTTCATGGAACTGCTCATGGATCTCTTCATTGCCTATGGCAAGGTATGTAAGGCCAAAAGGTTTCGGGTGTCCCATCTCTGCGCGGACACGTCCCCACTCGGTATCCGTCCCGCCCCGGGCAAAGTCAATCAGGTCCAGGGCATCCTGAATATACCTGTCAAGAAGTTCCCCCTCTGCAAAGCGCAGGTGGTGCGGGTCCAGGCCGCCATTGAGAACCGGCAGGGGTTCACAGCCCAGGTCCTCGCAGAGCAGGAAATACTCATAGAATCCCAGACCCATGCTCTGATGGTATCCCCAGTTGTTCCGGCGTCCCGGACGGTTTTCCACAGGGCCCGTGGTCAGTTTCCAGTTATAGATGCCGTCCCGAGCATACGGATCCAGCTGACCGTCATGGGTCAGGCAGCCGCCGGGGAAACGCAGAAAGCGGGGATGCATCTCGTAAAGGGCTTCCACCAGGTCCTTCCTCAGGCCGTTCTCCCTGCCCTTCCAGGTATCTCCCGGCATGAGGGAGGCAAAGGCAAGGTCAAAGGACCCGCCGGAGGGCAGCATAATCTCCAGCCGGCCGTTTTCAAGTCCGGAGGGTTTCAGGCACAGGGTATGCTTTTCAAAGGTATCCGTCAGGCGGATTTCGCCCTCCGCATCCCCAAGCTTTACCTTCAGGCATGGCGCATCCTTTCCCCTGGCCAGCAGTGTCAGCCTGGCTTCCACGCCTTTCTTAAGACAGATCCCGGCGCCAAAACCCAGGTTTATGATACCGGCATGCTTCGCTGCCCGGACGTGAAGCACATTCGGGTTGCCGGGGCATGGGGTATCCTCCGTGTCCACACGCATATCCGCCTGTCCCAGGGGTGCCCAGCCCATCAGGCTGTGGTAGCCCTGCCTGTCCACAGGATCGAAGGAAAAGTCCCGGTTGATCAGCAGCTCAGCATATAGTCCGCCGTCGGCTGCGTGATTCAGGTCTTCAAAGAAAAGGCCGAAGAGGTCCTCTGTCGGCCTGATGATGCTCGAGGGATGTACATTGATTCTCACGTCTGTACCTCTCCTGTCAGTTGTATTCTACGGTTTCCTGGTATGCCTTATAGGTGCTGGTACACAGAAGTTCCCTGCGGACTTCCTTTCCGCTCTGGTACCACACCTGATAGGTTTCCACCACATAACCCTTCCGGGCCTTCACGGTGGTTTTCCTGGTGCCGGGTTTCAGAGACTCATTGCGCACTTCCAGCACACCGGTTGGCGCATCCAGCACCCGGATCACTTTGCTTTCCAGGTCAATGCTGGTGCCGTCCCCCAGGCTCATGCCATAGAGCTCCACGGTCACCTTGCGGCTGGCATAGGTTGCAACGATATACACCGGCCAGTCCGTGTTGTTGCGGAACTTAAAGTCCAGTCCCGGCCAGTTCACCGTGGCATCCATGCCCTTTTCCACATAGCTGGATGGCCATGCATGAGGGGAGCGGGTCACAATTTCCAGGTTGGCCCTGGCAGCGGCGTTAAACAGGGTGGAGCTGGTCTGGCACACGCCGCCCCCCACCTCTTCGATGTTCTGTCCCCCGGAAATGGCGGTGGCAGGCTTGTATCCCTTGGCTGCTGTCCTCTCCCCTGTGGCCCCGTTAAAGGAGAATATCTCCCCGGGGCCTACCCGGACACCGTTGATGGCCTCGCAGGAAAGCTGTATGTTGGTATTCCTGTTTTTGTTGTCGGTGGTTTTGGTGGTATAGCTGGAAATCTTATGGAAACTGTTCATCAGTTCCGATTTGGTCATATCCGCAATCAGGACAGTGGGTTCAACGGAGACGGTCGCATAGTTGTCTCCCTCCTGCAGCCTTTCCATGACCAGGGCAAACAGTTTTTCCGGATCCACATACCTGCCGGACACATCCGATGCAAAGACAAAGCTCCTGTCGGACATATCAAAGGCTGCAATATATGCGTTCTGCGGCGCCGAATATACGGACGCTGCAATCTGATCCGTCAGGACACGGATGTTTTCCGTATCATAACTGAGGGAAGTGAACAGCTGAAGCCCATTTTCCCGGAGACTCCGGACTTCCTGAAGACGCCTCTGGGCCGGTGTTCCGTCTCCCGATGGCGTACTTCTGCCCGCTGCATAGGCCCTGCGCAGCATGTCCTCCAGATTGCGGGTCATGGGCACCTGCTTTGCGTCTATGGTCCAGCTGCTGTCATGAATCCTGACGGTAACGGAGAAATCCTGACCGTTGCCCGCCGGCACCGCCATGAGTCTGGCCCTGGCTTCATCCATGGTAAGCCCCGTCAGGTCCACACCGTCCACACTGACACCGGGATAGAAGGTATCGGTATAGACTTCCTTCATGTCCTGCCGGTAGCCTCTGAGGCAGTCCTCATCCATGCTGATGACGCCCCGGCTGGTGAAGGCCAGATTCGGCAGCATGGAGAATCGTATTCCGGAGATCTGCGGCACCAGAAGATAGCTGTTAAACAGGAGTCCCGCAAGGCAGAGAAGTGCCAGCATGGCATAAGGCCATCTGACCTTTTTCTGTACCTGCGCTGCTTCCGGGATCTTTTCTTTTTTCTGATCAAACCCGTCGTACACGGGCACCTGCTGATCCTGTATGGAGGATCCGTAGAGAATTTCACCGTTTTCCAGCTGAAGCTCCCTGCGCTCCCTTCTGCCTCCCTTTCGCATGTCACCTCTGATCCTCTCTCATGGCCGCCTGTTCCATCTGATATGCCAGTACAAGAAGGCTGTCGCTTAAATGCACATTCACCACGGCAGTCCCCTCCTTCAGTTTCAGATCCACAGGGGCAAAGTTCCAGACAGCTCTGACCCCCAGCGCCGTGACCTTCTCCGCGCACCCCTGGGCCGCAGAAGCCGGAACCGCGATAACCGCGATATCCACCCTGTTTTCCTGAAGGAAGCGCCCCAGGTTCTCCATGGGTTCTATTCTAAGCCCCATGTTCTGTGCAGATACCCGGCTCACATCCTCATCAAACAGCGCAAGGGTCTGAAAGCCCTCCCGGGCAAACCCGGGATAGCGGGCCACAGCGGTGCCGATGCTGCCGGCGCCCAGAATAATCATGGTATGGGTATGTTCAAGCCCCAGCAGGTTCCCTATGGTCTGTTTCAGCTGGGACACATCATATCCGTATCCCTGCCTGCCGGACTCTCCCAGACCGCTGATGTCCTGCCTGACCAGGGAAGCTGTCTGTCCCATGCGCAGCCCCAGTTCCCGGGAGGAAACCTGTTTCACACCACGTATCTCCAGTTCCCTTAAATGCCTGTAATACCCCGGCAGGCGGCGGATCACTGCATCGGACAGATGCTCCATCTTTGTCATCCTACTTTCTGTGATTCCTGACCGGGCCCCGGAGAATATCACCTGTATGCACCTGATACGGCAGTGCCATGGCAATAATTTCGCCCGCGATGCCGCAGGTATCCATGGTTTCTCCGGTCCTCAGCAGGACAAACCGGGGCGCTTCAAAGGCATGCACCCCGCTGCTTTCCATAAGTTCAAGCCTGTCCCCTGCGTAAAAGCGGTTTTTCAGGACAAACCGGGCTTCCTCCCCGGCCCCGGCATCTGAAACAGCCATAGCCACGTATTCCCTTGACTGGTGGAACCCTTCCGCACCGCCGGGATGTTCCGGATTTCCCAGCAGGAAACCGGTGTCGCTGAGACGGTGGGATGCGCATGCCAGTTCTTCCTGAAAGTCCGGAAGGGCTGCACGGAAGGCTTCCTCTCCTTCCTTTTCCAGCAGGTCCAGCGCCATGCGGTAGGCCAGGGTGACCACGGCGGTGTAATACTCCGTCTTCATTCTTCCTTCGATCTTGAAGCTGGAAATACCCGCCCTGATCAGTTCCGGCAGATACCCCATGAGGTTCAGATCACGGGCAGAAAAAATATAGGTGCCGTTGGCATCTTCGCAGACCGGCATATATTCCCCGGGTCTTTTCTTTTCCACCACCGCGTATTCCCACCTGCAGGACTGGGCACAGGCCCCCTGGTTTCCGCTGCGACCCGTCAGTTCTGCCGAGAGAAGGCAGCGTCCGGACCAGGCCATGCAGGCTGCACCGTGTATGAAGGTTTCCAGCTCCATGTCCTCCGGGATCTGCCTGCGGATCTGACCCATGCGCTCCAGGGACACTTCCCGGGCCAGAATAACCCGGCGGCAGCCCAGGGAAGCAAAATGCCGCACAGCCGCCGAATTGCAGACACTGGCCTGGGTGGAAACATGAAGGGGCAGGTCAGGGACCTGCTCCCGGAGTGTCACCACAGCCCCGATGTCGGATACGATGGCCGCGTCCACCCCGCACTCCAGCGCTGTCCTGGCACTGTCCACCATGCCCTGCATCTGATCGTCAAAGGGAAAGATGTTCAGTGTGACATAGAACCGGGCGCCTTTTTCATGACAGAGCTTCACGGCTTCCTTCAGCTCTTCCCCGGAAAAATTCCCGGCAAAGGCCCTGAGGCCATACTGTTTCATTCCGCCATAGACAGCGTCCGCCCCAAAATGCAGGGCAGTGCGCAGCTGCGCCATGCCGCCGGCCGGACAGAGAAGTTCTGGTTTTTTCATTGACTGATCCCCCGCTCCTGGTCCCAGGCTTCCCAGAGAGGCCGGTATACCGATACCGCCATCTCATGCTCCTGAAGGGTCCTTGAGAAATACAGCTCACCGCTTTCCGGATCCTTGGCGCAGAAGTACAGGTACTTTTCCGCCACCATGGTGGGATCCGGGGAGAGAGCCGCCTCTATGGCTGCCTGGGAAGGCGAGCAGATGGGACCCAGGGGCAGTCCTGAAACCTGATAGGTGTTGTATGGACTTGATACCGAAAGGTCTGAACCCGTAAGACTCATGCGCCTGACCCCGGTGACATAATGCACCGTCACGTCGCTTTCCAGTTTCATACCGGCCTCAAGACGGTTGTGGAAGACAGCCGAAACCTTTGCAAAGTCGGCTTCCTTGGCTTCCTTTTCGATCAGGCTGGCCAGCGTCAGTACCTGATCCATGGTCATACCCATTTCCTCGGCCCTGTCCTGTTCATCTGCGGGAAAGGCCCGCTCCGTCTGGGACAGAAGTCTGCGGATGATATCCTCTTCCGTGGCACTGGTATAGATCTCATACGTATTGGCCGCCAGGTATCCTTCCAGAACGTACTTCCGGTTTCCGGCATTTTTGGTGGCCAGTACATCGGCAATGTAATAATAATCCGAGAATGCCTCTCCGCTCCTGCACAGGGAGAGAAAGGTATCCGGGCTTTCCAGGACTCCGGAGCTGACCAGCTTTGCCGCCAGGTCCTCCACGCTCCATCCCGGAATCATGGTGATGTTGCGCACCAGCGGATTCCCGTCTCCACGGGTCAGCTGGTCCGCGATTTCCTCCATGGTCATGGCTTTGTTCAGCGTATAGGATCCTGCCTGGATTTTCTGTCCCCATCCGGCAAAGTCACAGTAGTACTTGAACACCGTGGAGGACCTGAGAAGCCCGGCCTGTTCCAGATTTCTGGAAACCCGGCTGAGACTCTGACCCGATTCCACCACAAAGGGGATTTCTTCCCTGTCCTGCTCATCCACCGGGGCAATGTATGTGTCATACACGTTCTGCCACAGTCCCATGCACAGACCAATGACCACCACCACACTGGCAAAACATACCAGAATGGGCCGCACAATCTTCCACAGAGCGCTGTACCAGTACAGACCGATTTCCCGCTCATCCCGCATGCTCTGATAGGTATAGTTGCGCCTCACGCGAGACCGCATGGCCGTACCTCCCGTCCATTAGTTTCCCAGTCCCGGCAGTTCGATGTCGATATCGGCAGCCTCGGTGATAATCTTCATGATATCCGCAACTGTCGTCTGCATGGCCATTTCCGCCAGCAGGAAATCCTTGACCTCAGGTTTTGAAAACAGCAGCGCACTGATTCCGGAAAAGCGCTGCATGTCTTCACTGCTGGCGCTCTGTCCGCTCATCATGGCCACCTGTATGGTCATCTGCAGCTTGCGGTATTCCTTAATCAATGCTTTCTGGGTTTCATCCGCCATGACAATATCCCGCAGTTCATGATATTTCCTGTATTCAGAACTTTCCCGGATGGCTCTTGCCAGGGCATGTGCCGTAGAATACTCCATAACTACCTGTCTCCTTTACGCTATAAAAACGAATGATGCATTTCAAATTTTCCCGGACATGAAAATACCGGGAGGGTACCCTCCCAGTATAGACGTCCTCTGGTTAGATGTCCAGAATGATTGGAAGAATCATGGGATTCCGCTTGATCCGCTCGAAGATGTAACGGTGCAGGTCGTCCTTGATCCTGTTTTTGAGCTCCGGCCAGTTTTCCCCTGCCAGATCTGCGTTTTCCAGAATCTGTCTGACAACTTCCCTTGTGGAATCAATGATGTCTTCATTGTCCCTGACGTAGATGAAACCACGGCTGATGATATCCGGTCCGGATATCAGTTTGGCCTCATCCCGGTCAATGGCCATGACCACGATGATAAGACCGTCCTCAGAGAGATGCTTGCGGTCTCTCAGTACCACGTTGCCTACATCGCCCACGCCCAGGCCGTCCACCAGAATGTTTCCGGTGGGGATCTGTTCACCCAGTTCCAGGGTATCGTGGGTCATTTCGATAACCTGTCCAATCTCGGGAATCACAATGTTGCGTCTGTCCATGCCCATGCGTTCCGCCAGCTCTGCGTGCTGCCAGAGCATGCGGTACTCGCCGTGGACGGGGATAAAGAAACGGGGGCGTACCAGGGCGTGCATCAGCTTGAGTTCCTCCTGGCAGGCGTGTCCGGAAACGTGGACCTCTGCCATGGCGGAGTACACAACCTGTGCTCCGCAGCGGTAAAGCTGATTGATGACCCTGGAGATGAACTTTTCATTGCCCGGAATCGGAGTGGCGGAGATGATGACCATGTCCGTCGGCCGAATCTGGAGTTTTCTGTGTTCTGCAAATGCCATGCGGGTCAGACCTGCCATGGGTTCACCCTGGCTGCCTGTGGTCATGACCAGTACTTCGGAGTCGGCATAGTCGTCAATGTTGTCAATGTCAATGAGATAGTCACTGGGGATCCTGAGTTCTCCGATTTCCATGGCTACCCGGCTGACGTTAACCATGCTTCTTCCAACGAAGCATACACGTCTTCCGTAACGGATGCCATTGTCAATCACCATCTGCATACGATGGATGTTGGATGCGAACATGGCAACAATCACACGGCCCTTGGCGCCCCTGAACATGTTGTCAAAGGTCTGCCCTACCTTGAGCTCGCTCATGGTAAAGCCGGCGCGTTCCACGTTGGTGCTTTCGCACAGCAGCGCCATAACGCCCTGCTCACCGTAGGCTGCCAGCGTATGCAGGTCCATGACTTCCCCGTCAATAGGGGTGTAGTCAACCTTGAAGTCGCCTGAACAGATGACTGTGCCTTCCGGGCACGTAAGTGCAATGGCACAAGCTCCAGCAATAGAGTGGCTGACATGGATAAACTGCACCGTGAACTTGCCAAGCTGAAATACTTCCCGGGGCTTGACCGGCTGCATCTTGATGTTGCTGATCCGGTGTTCCTTGAGCTTGCCTTCCACAAGAGCAAGTGTCAGGCGTGTACCAAACAGAGGTGCTTCTACCTGCCGGAGAACGTAAGGGATTGCTCCGATGTGGTCTTCATGTCCGTGGGTCAGAAGAAAACCACGCACATTTTTTCTCTTGGAAACAAGATAGGTAACATCCGGGATCACAAGATCCACACCAAGCATGTCTTCTTTGGGAAAGATACTGCCGCAGTCCACCACGACAATATCGTCTTCGTACTCGAAGACATACATGTTCTTGCCGATTTCATCCACGCCGCCGAGGGAAACAATTCTGAGCTTGCTCGGTGCACCATTCATGTTCCTCTGCCTCATGAAATACCTCCTTTCGTCGAAGAATCAAAGAGTAAAAAGTTCATCTATTTTAACGCCCGCAGGACGTTATATTCTGTTTCTTTTCGGTCCTGTTTAGCTTCCACCGGACTCTTTAATTCTCTATTAGACGAAATGCACGTTTATGCATATAAGATTATACCAGAATAAATAATCATTGCAATGGTCTGAAAGAAAAAAATCAACCGATATTACAAAAAATTTTAATTATACTCAATGTTTTTTTAAGCCGTTTTTATGTATATCATTAAAATATTTTCTATACTGTTCTTTCAGACCAGCATGGACAAATCCGCATTCAATGCACAAATTCCCCGTTTCAGCAATTGCCTGAAACGGGGAATGTATTATCCTTTAACACCGCCTGCGGTAAGTCCGGCAGCCAGATGCTTTTCAATGAGCATAAACAGAATGACCACAGGAACAGTGGCAAGAAGAGCCGCTGTAAACAGATACTGCCACTCGATCATATTGAAGGAGGAAAACTGTGTGATGCCCACCGTGATGGGACGTTTGGTCTGGGTGGAGATGAGCACGGTGGAAACCGTATATTCATTCCACGAATTGATAAAGACAAAAATCAGGGTGGTTACAATGCCCGGCGCCGCCATAGGCAGAAGGATCCGCACCAGGGCCCCGGCCACGCTGCAGCCATCGATGCAGGCCGCCTGTTCCATCTCGGAGGAAATGGAAACGAAGGTTCCCCGCAGCAGCCATATGGCAAACGCCTGGTTAAAGGCTGCGTTGATGAACATCAGCCCGGGCAGCGTGTCATTCAGGTGCAGGGTATTCATCAGGCGGGATATGCCCACCAGAAGCACCACCGGTGAGAACATCTGGGACATGATGACAAAGCCCAGATACGCCTTCCTGCCCCGGAAATCCATACGGGCCATGGCATAGGCAGCAGGTATGCCGCAGAGCATGGAGATGCAGGTAGCACCTCCCGCGATACACAGGGAATTGATCAGGTAGCGCAGGACGCCCCGGTCCAGTGTGTCCTTCAGGTTGCTGAACATCCACTTCTGAGGAAGAATGCTGAGGAAGTACATGTCCGTGGTCTCCGCATTGCTGCGGAAAGCCGTAATGAACATGACAAAGAAGGGATAAAGAATGAAGATCGAAAAGAAGATGACGGAGACATACAGCAGGATCCGCAGCAGCATTTTCCTGATCTGCCGTCCGCTCTCCCCTGCGGCGGCACACAGTGTCATGAAACCCGGCAGCAGGAAGAGGAACAGGAAGGGGCTGACGGTATAGGCAAGAGCTCCCAGCATGTCCCTGAGTTTGTCCCCTGCCTGCCCTTCAAAGAGAAACGCATCCAGCCTGGCCAGCCTGGTTTCACTGAGTACCGTTCCCCTGTTTCCAAGGAACAGATCCACCTGTCTTGACAGCGTCAGGTTCAGGCTCTGGAAAACCGCCGGTACCAGGAACATGGCGGCAAGGGCCAGGCCCGCTGCAGCCGTGCCCAGAATGCGTTTTGCCTTTTCTTTGTCACATACGCCTGCTGTCCATGTCATGATCCAGGCACACAGGAGGAACACCAGGAGAAGGCCCAGGAGAAAGGAGCCAGGCAAGCCTGCCTTCAGGAGATCAAAGAAGGTGCGGGTACGGTCCGAGCGGATGGTAAAAACCACCAGGGAAGTGGTCACACCCTTGCTGTTGACCCTTTCTATGACCTCTTCATCCAGCGTCCCCCTGATTCCCTCATCCTCATACGTTTTCAGGACCTCTTCCGCCTCTGCCCTGGCCTGCTGATACTTTTCATCCCCCACAAAGGTGTTGGGAGACCGTTTGGTATACAGCTGGGATGTAAAAGTCAGAACGGGCAGAAAAAAGAGGACACAGACCATAACAAGGGATACAAAGGTCAGAATCACGGTCTGCTTTTTCATACAACCGATTCCTCCCTCTGCATGGTCATGAACATGTATACCCCGGAGACAACACAGAGAATCAGGAAGCCAATGACGGACAGGGCTGTGGCCGGACCTTTTTTCTGATCGTAGAAGGCCAGCATGTACAGATAGGTCACGATGGTATCCGTCTTGTTGGCAGGCGTACCCTTGGTGATGGTGTAGATAATGGGAAACGAATTGAAGACGTAGATGATGTTGAGTACCGTGGAAACCGTCAGGGAGGGCTTTACAAGAGGCAGCGTCACGTGTCTGAGTGTGACCCAGAAGCCTGCACCGTCCACCGTTGCCGCCTCATAATAGGCATCTTCAATGGACTGAAGCCCTGAGAGCACGGTGAAGGTGACAAAGGGAATGGTCACAACGATGCCCACAAAGCACTCCCACACAAACTCAATCTGATAGCTGCTGCGCCAGTTCACCGCGTCCTGTATCCATCCCAGATTCAGGAGGATGTTGTTTAAGTTTCCATATTCCATCTTGATGATGTAATTCCATACCGATGCCTGGATCACCAAGGATGCAGCCCATGGGAAGACCATGATGGATCGTGCAATCTTTCTGCCAAAGAACGGACGGTTGAGCACCATGGCACAGATGAACCCGATCAGCGTGGACAGACCCACAACGGACAGCACCCACCAGAAGGTATTGAGCATCACCTGAGGAAAAGCGGCAGACGAAACCGCTTCACGGAAGTTCTGGAGTCCTGCGAAATCCCCCACCACACCGGCACGGCTGATGCTGCTGAAGGCAAGGCGGAAAACAATGCCGATGGGAAAAATGACAAAGATGAGCATAAGCAGGACACTGGGCAGAATCCACAGGTACGGTTCCCACCTGTGACGCACAAAAACAGACTGCATTCTTTTCCTCCTTCCCTTTATGCAGGGAATATACATGTCGCCCCTGTATGGTACCATATTCTGAGCACGTTTACACCACAGAAAACGAAGAAAGCCGGGGAATGGCGCATAAAAAGCAATCCCCGCTTATCTCTCGCTTTCTTTCCCGGAAAAAAGGGAGGCCGAAAGCCGGCCTCCCCTGTCCTTCGGATGGTTTATGCAGATGCCTTACTTGGAAGTAATGGTCTTCTGCAGATCGTCAAGCAGCGTCTTCACATCGCCGCCGGTGAGTGCCTGCTGTTCCACAGCAATGACACCCTGCTTTACATCGTTCCATTCCGCCTTGGTGACAGGATAGAACTTGGCACTGCCCAGCACATCCAGCCATGCCTGGAAGGAAGGATCCGCTTCCACCAGCGCACCGACAGCAGAGTTCACAGCAGGCAGGAAGCCTTCCATGGAAACCCAGCCCACATAGTTCTCGGGATCATAGAAGAAGGTCAGGAACTTGCCGATGGCTTCATTGCGGGCAGCCTGGTCGGGAGCACTTTCGTCCTTGAAGGCCATGATGCGGTCCATAACGCCAACGGAAGAGGAGCTGGCACCATCATTGTGGGGAATGCCTGCGGTACCGTACACGATGTCGGTGTAGCCTTTTTCAGCGATATAGGCAGGAACAGAGTTGGGAGCAATCACCATGGCCAGCTTGCCTGCACCGAACATATCCTGCAGGTCATAACGGGTCTGGGTGGCGGGGTTGGGATTGGTGAAGCCCTTGTTCACAAGGCCGATGGCATATTCCACAGCAGCCACGTTTTCATCCGAGTTCAGCACCCATTCGCCGTTCTCATCCACGAAACCGCCGTTGTTGCCCCAGGTGTAGTAGGCAAAAGCTGCCTGACCTTCGTCGGTGGTCATGTCAATGCCCCAGGGATACACCTCGCCGCCAAAGGCATCCAGGATGGCCTGGGAAGCATCTTCCAGTTCAGCCCAGGTTTCCGGAACTTCCGTAACACCGGCTTCCTCAAGAAGCTTAACGTTGTAGTACAGGGCACGGGCAGAAGCCAGGTCCGGCACAGCCCATACGGTATCGTCGATGACGGACTCAGCGATAAAGGACGGGAAGAAATCAGCATACAGTTCTTCCGGGCAGTATTCGCTGACGGGCATCAGCAGGCCTTCATTGGCATAGTCCGCAAACACGTCAATGTTGAGGATGTCCGGGGCGTTGTTGTTGCTGATGCGGGTGGAAACCACGGTATACAGATCGTTCCAGGAAACCACTTCCAGGTTCAGCTTCACGCCGGGATTGGCTGCTTCAAACTTTTCCACAAAGTTGGAGCCGTCCATACCCGTGCCCAGGAACCAGTTCTGGGTGTTGGGACCATACTGGGCAATGATGACGTCCAGGGTCACATCTTCAGCAAGAGCCGGTGTCATAAACACGGACAGAAGCAAAGCAGCAGACAAGAGCATGGCAAACAGTTTTTTCATAAAAACATGTCCTCCTATTCATTTTTAGGTTCAGTCGACCATGTATCGTAATTATACGTTCCGGAATAACTCCTGTCAATTCGCAAACAAAAACATCTCCCGAAAGGGAGATGTATAAAGTCTTTCTACGCCACCCGCTCAGACCGGGCAACCCTGCAGCACATCCGACTTGCCGCTTAATGCTGCTGCCTTCCGGCCCTGACATGGTTCACAGAAGCGAATCGCACAGGACCCAATCTTCATTGCGAAATGGCAGAAGGAAGTATAAGCCATCCGGGGCAAAAAAGCAAGCAGATTTTTTTCTGCGCCATCCCATCCTGCCCGTATCCCTGCCGCACAAAAAAACAACAGGCCTGCCGCAGCAGGCCTGCAATTTGCAGATCAGGGCTTTTGGGTGGTGAGGTAATCCAGATTGATATAGCCTTCAATCTTGTCGACGCTGACACGGGCCCAGCCCTGCACGGTGGAGATCACCTTCACTTTGGTTCCCTCTTCCAGGGTGGTCACAACACCATAGCCGGCACCGGCACCATAACGCACGCGCACAGTGCCGTGATTGGGGGTAGTTACATAGGCCGTATAGGCAGCGGAGGGATCCACATCACCCGGCATGTTGGTCACCAGGTAGGTATTCATAATGTAACCGGTCTTTCCGTTTACGCTGACTTCACTCCAGTTGGCATCCTGGGACAGGACTTCCACCGCAGTGCCGGTCACCAGCTCTGCGATCACCTTTTCTCCCCTGCCCCTGGCGGCACGCATGTTGACAGGCATGCTGTTGGGGGATTTGACAAACATGATCTTTGTCTTCTTCCCGTCATCTGCGCCGTCACCCTTGGGAAGCGTATTGGTCACAAACTCGGTAAGCACAAAGCCCGTACCGCCGTCCACGGTCACCTTGGTCCATACGGAGCCGGTATTCAGCACCGTGGCAGGCGTGCCGCTGGGCACCTTGACCACCACAGGACTTCCGCTGTCTGACTGGGAACGGATGTTGATGTCTCCACCGTTCTCGCTGACGATGTAGGCTGTCGTGGTGCCTGTGCCGGGCGCATAGGGGTTCTGTTTAACCAGATAATCCGTCATGATGAAACCGGTGTCACCGGTGCTCTTGACCTTAATCTCTGTCCAGTCCCCGTTCCTGCTCAGAACAGTGACTTCCGTTCCGGTCACAAGCTGTCCCACCGGGGAATTATCCTTTCCGGCACCGCTGCGCATATTCACAGGCATGCTGTTGGGAGACTTGACGAACAGGGTCTTTCCGGTGAGGTCATCATCCGACGTGGGATCCTCGCTGGAGAGGTAGGATTTCATCACATAGCCTTCTTCTTTATCCAGCTGGATCTTTGCCCACTCGCCTTCCTCGCTGACCATGCTGACCCGGGTGCCTTCCTCAAGGGTCATGACCACTCTGTGATCCTTGGAAGGGCCGCTGCGCATGTTCACAGAAGCACCGTTGGGAGAAGTAATATACATAACGGTGGTCTTAGCAAGGGCTGTTGTCATGAACAGCACCATAACAAGAGCCAGGATCAGACCGGGAACGATTCTTCTTTTCACACTGATTTTCATCTGCTTCGGCGACTCCTTTATTCCGAATATCATTCCTGCGCCTCTGTTTCATCGCAGGAACATGGGTATTCTATCACATTCAGAAGCTTTTGTCACGAAGTTTTCGATAAAATTATGACATTTTTGTCACAACTTGTGTCAAAAATGTCATAATTCGTTTCAGGCTTCTCAGATACGGCTCTTTACAGCCTGCTGAAGCGCTTCCACAAGGTCCGTATGCTCCCAGGGAAGATCGATATCCACCCGGCCAAAGTGACCGTAGGCTGCTGTCTGACGGTAAATGGGCCTGCGAAGATCAAAACGGGAGATGATCTGGCTGGGACGCAGCGTTACCACGCTGGATACCGCAGCTGCTAGCACATCGTCCGGGACCTTGCCCGTTCCCTTGGTATCCACCAGAAGACTCACAGGATCTGCCACGCCGATGGCATAGGCCACCTGGACTTCACAGCGCTTTGCAAGTCCTGCAGCCACAATGTTCTTGGCGATATGGCGTACGGCATAGGCACCGGAGCGGTCCACCTTGGTGGGATCCTTACCGGAGAAAGCACCGCCGCCATGAGGCGCATAGCCGCCATAGGTATCCACAATGATCTTCCGTCCGGTCAGTCCCGTGTCACCCATGGGGCCGCCGATGACAAAACGGCCTGTGGGGTTGATGAAGTATCTGGTATCCTTCCGGAGCAGTTCAGGAGAAATCACCTGGTCAATGACATACTTTCTGATGTCTTCCGCAATCTGTCCCTGCTCCACATCCGGGTTATGCTGGGCAGATACCACAATGGTGTCCACGGATTCCGGGACGCCGTCCACATAGCGGATGGTCACCTGGGTCTTGCCGTCGGGACGCAGGTAGGGCAGCGTTCCGTTCTTGCGGACTTCCGCCAGGCGCCTTGCCAGACGGTGGGAAAGAGCGATGGGCATGGGCATCAGCTCAGGGGTCTCATCGCAGGCATAACCGAACATCATGCCCTGGTCCCCTGCCCCGGTATCATCCGTTTCCCCGTCCCGGGTCTCCAGAGCGTCATCCACGCCCATGGCGATATCCGGACTCTGGGCGTGCACGGCAACGGACACGCCGCAGGAAGCCCCGTCAAAGCACATATCAGAAGAATTGTAGCCAATATCCAGAACCGTCTTCCTTACAATGGAAGGAAAGTCGACATGGGCTGTGGTGGTAATCTCACCCATCACGGTGATCTGACCTGTGGTGGCAAAGGTCTCACATGCCACGCGGGCCATACGGTCCTCAGCAAGAATGCTGTCCAGCACTGCGTCGCTGATCTGATCGCACACTTTGTCGGGATGTCCTTCCGTAACCGATTCAGAAGTAAAAAGCCTGACCATGAAAAACTCCTTTCATTTCTCATACATCTTTTGCATGAGGGTTCCTTCCAGTAAGAAAAACTGCCTGACTGCAGGCACAGTCAGACAGTTCAATCGCTATTCGATCGACCTTATCTGCCAGTGGCTAGCACTGTGGGAATTGGCACCGCGTCAAGGAAGAATTGACCGGTTGTCGTGGCTTCAAAGGGCCCGCTCCCTCCACCACTCGTGATAAGGTATTCAGTTTGACGGTATCATATCATACTTCTTTATCCTGTCAACTGCATTTCTTTGGAAGGCACATTTCTTTTTGCTTTTTCATCCGATCGCAGGGGCTGAATCTATCATATTTGTTATTTTCACGCGATTTTTCAGCATTTCCAGTCTTGACAAGTATTTTTTGATTCAGTATACTAAGCAGGCTGTTTTAGCACCTGACGGGGAAACCCGTTTGATGAATTTCCGGAGGAGTTGTTGAATATGTTCCGTACCTACCAGCCCAAGAAGCGCCAGCGCAGCAAGGTGCATGGCTTCCGTGCCCGCATGTCCACCAAGAACGGCCGCCGCGTACTGGCTGCCCGCCGCCGTCGTGGTCGCAAGGTGCTGACCGTCTGATCCTGAAGACGGATTTCAGGGCTTGATGCCCTGCAGATGAAGAAGGATGATGCCCGCCCGCTGGGCAAGACCGGCGGGCGGGCTTTCCTTGTATTACGGCAGCCCTGCTGCCTTTGGGGCCCTGATGGGCCGGATCAGAGAAGGATGATACCTTGGAGAGACGCTATCGGCTGAAAAAAAGTGGAGCTTTCACGTTTGTTTTCAAGCGCGGCAAAAGCTGCTCCACCCGCGATCTGGTGATGCTCTATGCCAAAGGGAAGAGCAGGGGCATCAAAGTCGGTTTTTCCATCAGCAAGAAAGTTGGCAACGCGGTGACCCGTAACCTGGTCAAACGCCGCCTGCGTGAATGCTTCCGGCCCCATCTGGGGGATGTGAAGAACGGCATGTACGTTATCGTCGCCAGACCGTCGGCCGCAACAGCCACCTTTCAGGACCTGTCCAGACAGACCTTGCAGCTTCTTGAAAAGCAGCATGTGTTTCTGGAGGGAGAGACCATGCTGTCTTCCGGACAGGAGAAAGGGAATCGTGCTTAATGAAACGTGTTCTTCTCCGGGGTATCTACTTTTACCGCCGCCGTCTGAGCCGTCTGAAGCGGAGGCCCACCTGCCGGTTCGTTCCAACCTGTTCCCAGTACGCCCAGACAGTCATAGAGCGTTTCGGTGCAGGAAAAGGGACTTACCTGGCTGTCCGCAGGATCCTCAGATGCAACCCCTTCTGCAGGGGTGGCTATGACCCGGTTCCGGAAGATCCCCTCATCATTGTAAGGAGGGAATAACCAAGAATGAATGAATTCCTCACCGGCATCCTGGGAGGTTTGTACAACTTCCTTGGAAACTACGGCTGGGCAGTGGTGTTCTTCACCATGCTGATCCGTCTGGTACTCATGCCCTTTGACTACAAAAGCCGCGTTTCCATGCGGAAGATGAGCAAGGTACAGCCCCAGATAGCTGCGATCCAGAAAAAGTACGCCAAAGATCAGCAGAAGATGAACACAAAGATTCAGGAGCTCTATAAGAAGGAAGGCGTCAGTCCCCTTTCCGGCTGTCTGCCCATGCTTCTGAGCTACCCGATTCTCATTGCCATGTTCTCTGCCATGCGTTCCTATGCCAACCAGCAGGTGGTACGCCAGGTTCTGGAAATGCTGCAGAATCCTACGGTTCTTCCGGCCTTTGATGGCTGGCTCTGGATCCGTAACCTGTGGATGCCGGACTCACCCTTTTCTTCTGCACTGCCTGACTATAACACCATCCGTATGATCCCCTCGGATGTCTGGCTCAAGTTCATGACTTCCGATGTGCTTGCCACACTGCCGGGTGAGCTTTCTCATCTGACGCTGGAGAGTTTCAGCGGCAACGCACTGAATGATACCCTGACGCAGATCAATACCTATCTGCAGTCCCTTCCTATCTACACAGAAGGCACAGCTATTCTTCCCGGCTGGACTTTCAATCTCATCATTACCCAGTTCTCCATCATGAAGAACTTCAACGGCCTGTATCTCCTGCCCATTCTCTCTGCCGCCAGTCAGTTCCTTATGACCAAGCTGACTCCCCAGCAGCCGGCACAGCCCGCACAGGATAACGGACAGGCAGGCACAGGAAAGTTCATGATGTACTTCTTCCCGCTTTTCTCCCTGTGGATCTGCTCCTCCTACAACGGTGCCTTCGCACTGTACTGGGTGACCAGCAACCTGATTGCCATCATCCAGACCTGGGCCATCAACAAGTATCTGGATATGAAAGACAAGAATGCCGAAAACGCCAGGAAGGAAGGTCTTGTATTATGAAAAGCGTGGAAAAAAGCGCAAGGACCCAGGAAGAAGCCATCCAGGCGGCCCTTGAAGAACTGAACGCCTCCATTTCAGATGTGGATATCCAGGTACTGGAAGCCGGCAGCATGGGCCTCTTCGGTCTTTTCGGATCCAGGCCTGCCCGTGTCAGGGTTACCCTGAAAGCCGACACCATGGAAGACGAGCTGGACGCCCTGATGGGCTTTAAGAGCGAACCTGCCAAGCCCTTCACCGCACCTGCCGTGTCTGTGGGCAGCATGCCCCCTGTGGGTCCCGCTGCTCCCAAAGAAGTCAAAAAGCCTGAAGATGAGAAACCTGCACCTGCTGCAGAACCCCTTAAGGAAACTGTCCCGGAAACGCATGCTGAAACAGTTCCCGCCGCTTCTCCCGAAACGGCCGGTGAGGAAGTCAGGGAAGAAGCTGTCCGCAAGCCTGAACCCGTGCGCCGCACCCGCAACCGCAAGGATCAGCCCAGACAGAAGCCCGCTGCCGAAAAGCCCGTCAGGGAAAAGAAAGCCCCTCAGAAGGAAACGGCACCTGTCACATCTGCTCTGGACAAGCCGGAAATCACCATGCTTCAGCCGGAAGACATCGATCCCCAGTCCCCTGCCGGCAAGACGCTGGCCTTCCTCTCCGAACTCACCCGTCTGATGGGCGTCACCGTTTCCATCTCCGTGGGCACGGATGCAGAAGGCAATGTGTACGGCAAAATGGAAGGCGATACCCTGGGCATTCTCATCGGCAGACGCGGTGAGACACTGGACGCCCTTCAGTATCTCACTTCCCTGCAGGTAAACCGCGGACAGGATACCTACACCCGCGTTACCCTGGATACCGAGAATTACCGGGAACGCCGCGAGGATACCCTGATCCGTCTGGCCAACCGCATGGCAAACCGTGCTGTCAAGACGGGCCGCCGTGTCTCCCTGGAAGCCATGAACCCCTATGAGCGCCGCATCATCCACTCTGCCCTTCAGGCAAATGATGCTGTGGACACCCATTCCGAAGGTGAAGATCCCAACCGTCACGTGGTCATCACGCTGAAGCGGTAAAAGAATATGCCGGGCGGCCAAAAGCCGTCCGGTGTTTTCTTTTGCTGGCCTTAAGATACGTGCGATCCTGCATAAAAATCCACTATTGCGAAACACGGTCAATCATGCTATACTCACTCTATCAGGCCGGAGTGGCGGAATGGCAGACGCGGCGGATTCAAAATCCGTTGACAGCGATGTTGTGCGGGTTCAAGTCCCACCTCCGGCACCACTACGCTCATCCTATGATGAGCTTTTTTACGTATGGAGGCGTGTATGGCAAAACTGGACTGGGGCGAAAACCTGAATCTGAAAATCAGCATGCTGCCAGACAGCCCGGGCTGCTATCTCATGAAAGACAGCAGCGGCACCATCATCTATGTGGGGAAAGCGGTCAACCTGAAGAACCGTGTGCGTTCCTATTTCCGGGACACGGCCCATACCCCGAAGGTCGCTGCCATGATCTCCCACATCGCAGATTTTGATATTCTGCTGTGCGAGTCCAATCTGGAAGCCCTGTGCCTGGAATGCAATTTGATCAAGGAACACAAACCGTATTACAATATTCTCTTAAAGGACGACAAACACTATCCCTACATCCGTCTGGACCTGAAGGAAGATTTTCCGCGTCTGTACCTGGCCCGGCGCATGGCAAATGACGGTGCACGCTATTACGGTCCCTATATCGGCGCCAATGCGGTTCGGCAGGTTATCGATACGGTCCGGGATGTATTCCCGCTCAGATCCTGCAAGCTCTCCTTCCCTCTCAAAAAACCTGTCAGGCCCTGCATCAACTATGATATGCACAAGTGCCTTGCCCCATGCTGCGGTGCATGCTCAAAGGAAACCTATCATACCATGATCGAGGGCGTCATGTCCTTCCTCAACGGCAATTATGACCAGGTGCTTGAGATACTGCAGAATTCCATGCAGGTCAGTGCAGCCAGGATGGAATACGAAAAAGCAGCCATCTTCCGGGACAAGATCAAGGATGTCAAAGGACTCATGGAACGGCAGATTGCCATTCAGACCGATCTTCTGGAGCAGGACATCGTGGGCATTGCCCAGGACGGCCTGGATGCCATGGTACAGATCCTGTATGTCCGGGGCGGCAGAATGCTGGGGGGAGATCATTTCCTGCTTCCCAGGGAAGGCGGAGAAGATCCGGGAGATGTCCTGTTTGACTTCCTGACCCAGTATTATGAGGCAGGTACCCTGATACCCCGCCATGTGCTGGTACAGACACTGCCCGAAGATGCCGTGGATGCACTGGAACAGTGGCTGCGGCAGCAGAAAAACGCGGCTGTTACCCTGAAGGTTCCTCAGCGCGGAGAGAAACACGAGCTGGTACTGCTGGCGGAAAAAAATGCAAAGGATGCCCTGGAAAAGAGGAACGCCCGGTCCACCGTTCAGGAAGAAAGGACCGTGGGTGCCGCAAAGAAGCTGGCTGAAATCCTTTCACTCAGTCAGTATCCCCGGCGTATCGAAGGCTATGATATTTCCAATACGCAGGGTGTCCTTTCCGTGGGTTCCATGGTGGTCTTCATAGACGGTACCCCTGCCAAAAAGGAATACCGGAAATTCAGGATCAAAACCGTGGAAGGCGCAAATGACTTTGCTTCCCTCCACGAAGTTCTGGAAAGACGCTTCCGTCATGGCCTCCAGGAAATGGAAGAAAGGAAAGCCCAGGGGCTGCCTCCGGAGGGTGGAAAGTTTTCCGACCTGCCTGACCTGATCCTCATTGACGGCGGTCCGCAGCAGCTGCGTTTTGCCCGGGACGCCATTCATGCCCTGGGTGTGGATGTTCCCATGTTCGGTCTTGCCGAGAGAGAAGAGGAGATCTTCCTGCCGGACAGAGAAGAACCCATCTGTCTTGACCACCATACACCTGAACTGCAGCTGGTACAGCGGGTCAGGGATGAGGCTCACCGTATGGCCATAACCCATCACCGTGCCCTGCGGGGCAATGCGTTTACCCACAGTCAGCTGGAGAATATTCCCGGGATCGGTCCTGCCCGCCGCAAGGCCCTGCTTAAACATTTCGGTTCCATCAAAGCTATTCGTGCCGCGTCCATCGAGGAATTAATGGCTGTTAAAGGTATGAACCAGCCCAGCGCGGAAGCTGTCGCTGCCTGGGCAAACAGCGGAGAAGAAAGAAAGCCTGTCATTCCCACCTCTGCCGTATAACAAAACTCAGTGGAAAAAAACCATGCGCAGACCTGTGCATGGTTTTTTATTGGAATTCATCAGCTGCTCTGCTGCATTTTCTCGTTTAATGCCTTTTTGATAGCCTGATATGTCTGCTCCGAAATATCATGTTCCATCTTGCAGGCATCATTTCTGGCTGTTTCTGCATCTACGCCCAGATGTACCAGATAGCTTGAAATGGTATTATGCCTGTCGTAAATCCGGCTGGCAATGGCTTCCCCTTTCTCTGTCAGATGGATCAGGTAATCATCATCGATGGTAATATATCCCTGCTCCCGAAGATGCTTCATAGCCACACTGACAGAGGGCTTGGTCACCTTGAGTTTCGCGGCAATATCCACTGATCTGGCGTAGTGCTTTTCATCCTGCAGCATCAAAATGGACTCCAGATAGTCTTCAGCAGATTCTCCAAGGGTCATGCTTATACCTCCTTTCATCTGATTTTTTTCTAATTATAGCAGATTACACAACATCTTCAAATAATATAAATATATCTATGTTATGCTTTTCATAGGGGTTTCTTGATTTTTCAGTATGCTGTTCTTTTGAATCATGCCCAGACATACAACAACCGCAGTTTTTTGAACTGCGGTGCGATAATCAGATATTGTCAAAGAAGGGCGACTCATCCTCGTTCCGAAGAACCCCCTCTTTAAAATGCAGAGGTGTGGGACGCGCAATCATGTAACGCAGAATTTCCTCCATGCGGACGGATTCCTGGAAGGTGATCAATGAGAAACTGACACCATGCTTATGCGCACGTCCTGTCCGGCCGATCCGGTGCAGATAATATTCATTTTCATTGGGAAGCTCAAAGTTGATAACCGCTTCCACATCATCCACATCGATACCCCGTGCCGCAACGTCTGTGGCCACAAGGACCGGGAACTTTCCGCGCTTGAAATCGTTCATGGTTTCATTGCGGACACTCTGGCGTATGTCACCATGTATGCACCTGGCATCATAGCCCTGCTTCTTAAGCTGACTGGTAACTCTGTCGGTCATGAACTTGGTATCACAGAACACCATGACCCTCTGGTACTCGTCAGAATCAAGGAGATACAGCAGGTCATCCATTTTTCTGCCGGTTTCTGTATTGATGACATACTGGGTAATCTGGGGTCTGTCCTCCTTGGTGGCTTCCACCGTTACTTCCACCGGATCATGCTGGTATTTCCATGCAATGGTCAGAACATCCTGATTGGTGGTGGCAGAGAACAGCACCAGCTGGCGGTCACTGGGTGTACGCTCGATGATCTTTGTCACGTCCTTGACAAAGCCCATGTTCAGCATTTCATCCGCTTCATCCAGCACCATGGTATGAACCGCCTGAAGACGGATATTGCCGCGTTCCATATGGTCCAGCAGCCGCCCGGGTGTGGCAACAACAATCTGGGGCTTCCGGTTCAGGGCACTGATCTGTTTGGAGATTGCCTGTCCCCCGTAGAGCACAGCGATTCTGCATCCACGGATGAATTTGGCCAGCTTGGTGAGCTCCTCCGCAATCTGCAGTGCCAGTTCCCGGGTAGGTGCCAGCACGATCTCCTGGACTCGTTCATCCTGAAGCTGAACATATTCCAGCATGGGAATCCCGAAGGCACATGTTTTGCCTGTACCTGTGGGAGCAATGGCATTGATATCCGCACCGGACATCATAAGAGGAATCGTTTTTTTCTGAATGGTAGAAGGTTCCACATATCCCAGTTCCCTGACAGCTTTCAGGATCTCTGCGGATAAATCCATTTCTTCAAAGGAACCGGGCAGGTTTTCATATTCCTGCAAGATGCTTCACCTCTCAGGCCTTCGGATATGCCAGGATCGCCTTAGACAGCTGATCCGGACAGGATGTATTTCCCCGGCACGGAACACCCGCCAGCCGTTTTGCCACTTCTTCCGCCTTCTGACCGATGACCATACGGGCAAGTCCCTCTGTGTTTCCCTTGCATCCACCCTCGAACTTGCAGTAGGTAATCACACCATCCTGGATTTCAAGATCAATCCCCGTAGAGCAGGTTCCATGATTTACATAATGAAACATAGTATCCTCCAGATAATAAAGAAACGGCCTCGGACATGTCCAAGGCCGTCTCTTGAATTCACCTTACTCGATAACACGTGCCACAACACCGGAACCGACCGTGCGGCCACCCTCACGGATAG